>CAZAZB010000027.1:0-10563 GCA_964489485.1 uncultured Pseudomonadales bacterium
CCCTTCGTCTAGAGGCCTAGGACACCGGGTTTTCATCCCGGCAACAGGGGTTCGACTCCCCTAGGGGACGCCATATTGAGCGCACATTGCAGAATATTGTAATGATTGCCAGAATAGACATGTTGAAGGTTGAGAAAGAGCGGGAATAGCTCAGTTGGTAGAGCACGACCTTGCCAAGGTCGGGGTCGCGAGTTCGAATCTCGTTTCCCGCTCCAATTTCCATATATTTTTGTCATCAACCTTGCCGCGAGTTCGAACCGAGACGTCGGACCGCTCGTTTCCCGCTCCAATTTCCAGATCAAGCCTGGTCTTTAACACCTGATAAAGATACTTTCCACACCTGTCGTCCTCATTTTCCAGCTGCCTATCGGTTCTCTGTGGAAGATGATAAATCACACTGATAACTGATTGATTTCCTTTACATAATGTTCACAAAGCTACTATGAGAGCGCCCTTTCATTGTTTTACAATAGGTAGTTGAACGATACAGGGTTAATAGAGTGCTGAGATGATATCAGTCCCAGCCGACCCATCCGCTTGATCATGATGGAATATTTGTGGGTTTAGACAGGCTTCAGGCTGCCTTGAAGATGGCAGAGAGTCAGAGTTTGGAATGAAATCTCATTCCTGGTTTTCACCTGCCCTAAGAATGTCATTACTACTCATTGTAGTATCGACCTCCAGCATGGTCGCCCATGCGACACCCGTTGCCTTTTTCCAGAGTTTTGCGGGTAATATCAACTATCAGATTACGGGTGGCACACTTCGCACACAGTCCAATGCGGGCGATGCCTGTGCGGTCACAACAGGACCCGTCAGCGCGACCCTCTCCGGGATACCGGGTACCGCAACAATCACCGCGGCCTACCTGTACTGGGCAGGTTCAGGTCCAACACCGGACAACAATGTTACCTTTGATGGCACTGCCATTACTGCGGACACCACCTACATCGAAAACTTTTCCGTTGGACCGTTTAGCCTAGATTACTTTGCAGGTGTCAGGGACGTCACGACGATTGTCGACACCAAAGCTGGCGGGCCCAATGGTACTTATAGTTTTAACAATCTAACGGTCACGAATACGGATATTGGGGGAGGTGGTAGTTATTGCGCCACATCTGCAGTGCTTTCGGGCTGGGGTTTGATTGTAATCTATGAGGATGCCAGTGAAGACCTTCGGGTGGTCAATCTCTTTGATGGTCTTCAGGCATTTCGCGGCAGTAGTATCACACTGACGCCCAGCAATTTCGTAATCCCAACGAGTCCCATAAACGGCAAACTCTCGGTATTATCCTGGGAAGGTGATGTTGGAAACTCGACAGCCCTAAATGGATTCACAGAAGAACTTTCCTTTAACGGCGTTGTACAGACCGATGTCCCGTATAACCCTGTCAACAATCAGTTCAACTCTACTATCAATGTACTGGCTTCGTCGACGACTTATGGTGTCGATTTCGACAGTTTCGATGTGTCTTCGCTCTTAACCGCAGGTGACACATCCGCCACTTCATTTTACGGTTCCGGCGGTGATCTTGTCTTTTTGACATTACAGGCAATTTCAACAACCAACACCGCCGTAGCGGATCTCGGCATGACCAAGTCGTTGGTAGGCAATCTTATTGATGGTGGAACGGGGCAATATCTCCTGCAAGTCATCAACAATGGGCCAAGTGATCTAGGCGGCGCGGACACGGTGACCATCACTGACACACTCGATGCGGACCTGTCCTACACCGGCTTCTCCAGCATTGGCGGATGGAGTTGTGCTGCAGTCGGGCAGGATATCACTTGTACTCACGCGGGTCCTCTCACGGTCGGCAATAGCCTCGCGGATCTGTTTATTGATGTCAGCGTCGCCGGGGGTACCGTGAGTAACAGCATCACGAATGATGCAATTGTTTCCAGCAACCTCTTCGACAACATTGCTGCGAATGACACCGGCACCACTACCGACATCGTTGTTGGTACAAACCTCACAACATCCACCAAAATATTCTCGGATGTTAACGGTGGAGAAGCGGATGTAGGCGACACCATTCTCTATACAATCGAACTGATTGAGACGGGCGGACTGGCAGCGACCGGCGTACAGGTGACGGACAACATCCCGGCAGGCGTAACCAATTTCACTGTGACGTCCTGGCCTACCGGATCAAGTAATAATTCAACATCGGCACCGTCAGGGACTAACAGTACCGGTTTTCTCGATGTGACGAATATCACCGTACCGGCCAATGGTTCTGTCCTGATCGAATACAATGTAGTGATTGATGTCAGCGCTAATCCGGGCGACACCATCGCAAACACCGCTGATATCGTTGTGCCGATAGGCCTCGCCCAGACTATCGGCCCAGCCTCTTATATTGTTTCGCCTTCTCTTGTTCCAGCGAGTGGCACAAAAAATCTATATATGTATTTTAATAGTGCTGGCGTCAACCCAAACACAATCCAACGAGTCATACCCCCCGCAAATTCCAATAGTGGTAATGTTACAAATTTTATTTTGACCATGACCCCGGATCTGGTTCGTAATCTGACGCTAACAGCAGGAAACATTGCAGTGCCGATGTGCTTACGTCGGCGTAATGGCGGTGGAACCCGCAATGTTCAAGCGACTCTGACCTATACTGGTGTATCGACGGGGACAATCGGATCACAAACGCAAAATAACATACTAGGACCAAATTCCTGGCAATTGGTGACGTTCAACATTAACCTCGCGGCCGACACAACAATACTTGCTGGATCACGGATACTTTTCACCATCGATAGCCTAACGGGACAAAATATCCGTGCCAGAGGCACCCCTACTGGTGCTTGCACAGTCAATCCATCTTCACATATTCAACTGGCAACAAGTACCGTGATCAATGTGGAATCTCTTGAAGTACATGATGTTGCCTACCCAGGGGTAAATCAGGTGACGGCTGTCACCGACAATGGTGCGACGCTATATGCCCGGGCGGTGGTAAGCGATCCCTTTGGAAGCTTCGACATCACAGGGGCCACGCTAACAATTGATAATTCGGTACCAACAACGATTTTTGGACCGACATCCATGGGCGCTGACGTCTTTGACAATGCGGCGGTTGGTGAGAAAACCTATGAGTTATCCTTTACCACGCCCAACTTTCCCAATAGCCCTTATACCTTGTCAGTGTTAGCAACAGAAGGCACAGAAGGGACCGTCACTCATACAGGCATTACGGGGCTGATCGTTAATCCACCTCTGCCGAATCTATCAGTTGTGAAATCTGCCAACAAAACCGAGGTCGACTCTGGCGGCACGATCCTCTATACCATCCTGATTACCAATCTTGGTCCGGGCGATGCTTCAAATGTTGTTATTGAGGACGATTTTAGCAATCTGACGTCTTTCGGCCTAGACACTTTCGGTGCCGGGGTACCCCTCTTGCTCATCGAAGGTGCGCCAGCTTCAACCTTGACCCTTGGTAGCACAGTATATTCAGACGACGATGGTGTTAGTTTTTCCCATCCCCTGACTTCCGGTGCAGGCGGCGCGCCAGCAGGCTACGATGGGCAGGCAACGGACTTCCAGTTACCCTTGATCGGTACCATGCCGGCTCTCGGCACCTTTGAACTCCAATACGAGGTCATCGCTGACTAGCAGGCTAGCAACGGTTTTACAAGGTTAGCTGAGGCAAGAAAATTAATTCAAATTCCAGCTCGACTTCATGTGATATCGATTTGAGCCCGGCAATTTCTCTCAACTTTTCTATCCCTTCGCCATAACCAAAAGCGTCCACATCAATTTTAGGATGGGACTCTGACTCCACCTTGATCTCGCCAGAAGATTGTCGTTTGATCTCGACTTCCATGGGCAGGTTAATAGTGATGCCATTGAGTATCAGTTTACCCTCTAGCGTGGTTTCTACTTCCTTGCCCCGCGCTACTTTCTCCAGAATGGCCGGATCGATGTCCACTTCATAAACTGCGGTCCCGATACTGGCGAATAATATGTCTTTCATTCGCTGGTCACGTATCGGAATCTTTGTATCCACACTTCGCAAATCTATCTCCACTCTGGCGCGACCGCTGCTCTTCACCGTGCCGGACATATCGCGGAAATGATGTTCCTCTGACTTCGATTTGTTTTTTGTCGTCTCGAATTCGAACGAGGACGCTGCGCTATTCAGTGTCCAATCCGCAAATGATCCACATGAGGTGGCTAATCCGATAAGTAGTATGATGGATCGTAACATTCAAGTTTCCTTCTTTTATGAAAAAGTCTCACTGGAACCTGCCGACAGCGTATGCGTAAAACTGTAGAACTGGGAACCTAGCCCTATTATGATGCTCAGCCGCTGTCAGTTCCACTATCAGATGATGTAAAGATACCCGACAAAAGTCCTTTGTCTGATCTAATTTGGGACAAAACACGCCGTTTTGCACCTCTAGAGGCCACCCGACCTGCCACAAATGCGCATCAATTTGTTATGTGACTAGTCCGGGCATTCGATTCAGTCCATAATATATGTCTATATTTTTCTAGTGTGACGAAGGAAGCACCATGGCCAAGGACAGAAGCCCCGGCATTCTTGTTGTCGACGATGAGCCATCTGTTTCGCAGGTTGTCAAACACACCCTTGCCAACCTCACGACAGATGTTGTCATCGCTGATTCTGGCAAAGAAGCCATTGAGATTTGCAAAACCCGGAGTTTTGATCTTGTTATCAGCGATGTAAGAATGCCAGAAATGGACGGTGTTGAACTGCTGCAAATACTTGCCCACGACTATCCATCCATGCGACGCATCATCCTGACCGGTTATGCGGATATGGAACAAACCGTTGGCGCCATCAACTCTGGGCGGGTCAATCGATATCTAACGAAACCCTGGCCGGGAGATGATCTCGTTGATGCAGTCGCTGAGGAATTGCGTATCGGAGAAAAGGAGCGGACAGAAATTTCAAGACTCCGTGATGTCATCGACAAATTGTCAGATAGCTAATAGCCTTGCCAGCAGGGTGCTGAAAAAGTTTCTGTTAGGTACAAGGCAAGGCGAAATTTGCCGAAAAAGCGGAGTTTACACGTAGTAAATGAGCATTTTGAGGTAAATTTTAACGCCGAATTGTGCCAACAGAGGCTTTTTCAGCGCCCTGCTAGACAGGCGCCTTGCGTTCCAGGGTGGGCACTCGTTTTGGTGGCAGTTTGTCCCTCAATTCTGCAATCATGTCAGACTTAATTGACTGGTGATTAGAGTCTTCCCAGAGATTAGTCAATTGTCCGGGGTCAGACGAAAGATTGTAAAGTTCCCCTTCCGTCCCATCATAGAGCGAGCCCTCCTCATAGAGTGTACAGAGATGATTGTCTAGATAGATCGACTTCAGGTGTATGTCCACCGGCCCATGTTCACTGTCCCATTCAGTGAACACATGTTCACGGTTTTGATCATCAGCCTCCTTGTCGTTTCGGGGTAGTTTCTGCCCCTCCATCCAGTCTGCGCTGGGGATACCTGCAATATCACAAAATGTTCTTGCAAGGTCGACATGACCTACGGGTGCACTGACGACTGACGTTTCGGCACATGATATCGGCGCTGGACGCCAAATTAGGGGTAATCTCATCAGAGAGTCAACATGGTAGGGACCTTTAAAAAGAAGGCCATAATCGCCCTGAAGTTCACCATGGTCGGTGGTAAAGACAATGTCCGTCTCATCGCCCCAGTTTCTCTTGGTCAAATACTCCACCACCCGACCGCAGGCATCATCAATCAACTCGTTTTCAATGTGATTATAGGCATTAATTTCACGTACCTGATCTGGTGTAAGGTCGCAGGGTTTGAATCCAAACGGCGCCTCAAGATTCGTCCACAGGGAGCCATCGTAATAGCCCATCCAGTGCCGGGGTTTATCTTTCAACATCTCAACCGCTGCCTCTCTTGTTTCCGGATACAGCGCAGGAAGCGGCACATCACGCCAGTTGATTCGGTCCTTCTCCGACGCCGGGATATCCCAGGGATGGTGCGGGTCGGGAAAACTCATCCACACAAACCAGTCTTCCTCTTCTGATAATGAGTCAAGCCAGGCAATGGTCCGGTCAGCAACCCAATCTGTGTGATACAACTCTTTCGGTATATTTGTCGGCCACACCTGAATCGCCGAGGTATCCCCACCGCCAAGTGTGTTCTGCATCCCCTTTTCATTCACCATAGGATACATACCCGGCAAAACTTCCGGATGTTCGTTTTTCAGAAACTTGTCGTAATGACTATGCCCCTCAAGAAAATGGTTGGCCAGCTCCATGTGATCAAAGCCACGATGTGGGCCCATCTCGTCGAGGCTTGCCATACGGTTTTCATAAAATTCCTCGGGCTTACCTAGCCAGGGCTCGAAGTGTGCTTTGCCCAGAAGCGCAGTACGATACCCATGAGAATTAAGCCAGTGCGCAATGGTCGGTGTATTTTCCGGCAGGCTAACGCCATTCATCCAGACGCCATGTGTTGCGACATGTTGGCCTGTGGCTATGGTTGCACGGGCTGGCATACAGACAACATTCTGGTTATGGGCACGCGAATAATTAACTCCCTGCTCTGCCATCTGATCAATATTTGGCGTTCTGGCGACCATGCCACCATTACACCCCAGGGCGTCGTAACGCATCTGATCCGTTGTAATGAAAAGTATCTTGCGCCCCACAATCACCTCCAATCATCCGGTTCTAATAAAAAATAGTCTCGCAGCGAGTATACCAGCCACCAGACCGAAGAGATGGCCTTCCCAGGAGACAAAACTATCCGTTGGCAATATGCCGAAAATGAGGCCGCCGTAATAGAAAAGGGTTAAGGAGGCGACAGCAAGGCTACCAAGACTGCGTTCATAGATACCCATCGCAACGAGATAACCAAAATATCCAAAGACCAGTCCACTGGCACCAATATGGTATGCAGGTCGGCCGAATAACCAGACCCCCAGCCCACCGACCAATGTGATAAATAAAGTAGTTTTGATGAACATTGAAGGGCCGCGGAGGGCGACAAAAAACCCCATTAACAAAAGGGGCGTCGTGTTCATCACCAGATGCTTAAGACCCCCGTGAAGGAAGGGCCAGAAAAAGATACCAGGAAGTTTGTCGAACTCTCTAGGGTAAATTCCATAGATATCGAAGCGATGCCCGAACAGGTTGTTGACAACCTCGATCACCCAGACAAGAAACACCAGCGCGCATATCGTCTTTAAAGCGGTGAGCCAGTTATCCAATACAGGTGGCTACCTTCTGCGGATCAGGTGGTGAGTTCTGGCTGGCAACAACAAATATTGCATTCCCTGAAACACGGCTGTCTGGCGGAGGATTGGTTACGATTGTTTCCTGTGTGTCGAGATAACCCATCGGGGTACCGAGACCCTCCAGCAGCAGTTTACTCGCCATGTCGCCCCAGTGCTTGTCTTCAAAGCTGACATCGTAGCGCCGGGTGTGATTACCTGCATGCTGGAATAGATCTTCCAGGATGGCTTCTGTTCCTGGGGCTGCAAGGGCTCGAACCATGAGTTCCGGATAGGCCCTGACCGGTCTGATAACGGCGTTGGCACCATGTGATCGAAATCTCGCCCGGTTCGTTTCCTGGACACATTCCGACACAATATAGCCGCTCAGGTTGAAACTCTTTAGTTGGTCCAGAATATCGAGGGTTAAGCTATCCGATCGATATTCAATGGTGTTAACGGCGAGTATGACAATAAATTTTGCCTGCTCTATATCCACATCCGCCAGATCAGTTCGACCTTCAGGTCTCCCATGGTGTAGTACGACGCCCATCGAGGATATCTCTACCGGCAGTCCCTCTGGAAATTCCGAAGACAACACTTCTATGGGATCATCGTTAAGCTTAGGCGTGCCACGAATCTGTTCCACCAGGGTACGCAGATATCTGGCGCCATCGCGCTCCGGCGTATTTATGATGACAATATGATCTTTCATGTCCCACCTCCATAGACCTTTACGCATCTTTTCCTGCCTATCAATGCGAAAATCAATCCACTCCCCAACGATTTGTGCGAGCAGGAATATTCCCAGAAAAAACATCAACAGTATAGTCGTCAGTCGGCCAACGACTGTCTGGGCTGAAAAATCTCCATAGCCGACCGTCGTCATCGTGGTTAAGGTTAACCAGATAGCATCAGAGAAGGATAATCCCTCGAAGACAACCATAGAACCAGCATTGGCCATGGCGAGGCCCAGCAACAGAAGCAGAAGCTCACCGATTCGCCGTCTTCGGTCCCTGGTTGTCTGGCTGCTATACCATCGGAAGCGTCTTCGGCGCCAGAAAGCAGGGGAAATTCGGATCATCCTTAACTTTCTTCGCTGAGATAGGTGTGCTCGATTAATTTTTCTGCCGCAAGCTGGCGAATCTTTAATTTATCGTCAGCAGTGACACCAAATTTATCGGCCAGCAGCGCGAAATCCACTTCAGACAGTGATATAGACAGCCGTGGCCGTACAGGCTTACTGTTTACCGGCAGGCCGAGGATCTGACGGATTCGATCTGTCGGGCTGAGTCCTTCCTGTAGTGCCTCCAATCGAATCTGGCGATTAATTTCATCGCCCACATCAAAGGCAACCTGCATAGCCTTGACGACCCTCTTTTCTTTTTCCCATTTTTTAGATGTTGTCATCTATTCCAGATAGCCTTGACCTATCAATAACATTTCGTTCCTGGTGCATCTGTGACTCCGGCATTACAGCTATTGAGTCCCCGACTGCTCCGCCGGCCAGAGCCCATTGATCATCTCCATGCCAAGATAACAAACAAGGGATACTTCTGTCTCGCCACCAGAGAAAACTTCAATTTCAACGCCTCTTGAACCGTCATCATTGACAAGCAAATAATTTTCAAATGGCTCGCCGTCACCTTCCCGATCTGAGGGCGCTGATCCGCGATAGTCCTTCTCGTAATAATAACCACGTTCCCCCATCGCCTGCTGGAAATAGCGCTGTGCGGTCCAGCCATGAACATCATGGTCCTTCACGAGTGCCAGGACGGCAGATCCATCACCATCGAAAATGTCAGAAAATTCATCCAGGTCGAATATTTGTTCAACCTGATTTCGATTGATTGCTAGCGCCATTGCAAGAGTCTCCCGCCCCGCATCAGATTCAATCGTGAGGCAGATGTTTGCGTCGCCCGTCCCTTCCAGCATGAAGCAAGGACTCGTTACATGCTCAAACTGATAGGTGGATACACCAATCACTTTGAAAGCCTTATCCCGGAGCAGCTCAGGCAACCCGAAATGGTTTGCCATCTGAATCATGTCACCGGGTTTAAGGTCACCTGGACGCGTCAGGGACCGCGTCTCAGGCTCTTTCCTGGTACGGCTCCACAAACCTTTAAAGAATGAACTCATGGTCCTGCCGACTACCGACCCGCCTTGATACGATCCAGCACAGAATTGGCATTCTTGTCCTGTTCACCAATACCTGCGGCCTTCATGCGGTCTTCAAGGCCCCTGTCCGAGTTATCTGACTCAAGCTGTTCTGCTGCCGCCAGTCGGTCGAAATTGTCTTGCTGACGTTTCTTGATGCGCTCCAGTGAATCTTTCGCCGAGAGCATTTTTGAATTGCTGGAGGCAAAATTATCAGTAATGGCCGCACTCGCCCGTTGCACGCTCTCTGTGGTTTTCACCATGCTCAACTGTCTCTCATATTCCTTGATCTGCCGCTCTGTTTTTTTGACCAGTCCTTTGAGTCGGTCCACATGTGCAGAAAAACTGGAATGTACTTCAGATTGTTCTGCCAGTTCGGCTTCAAGACCGGCAATCTTGTCCGCTATTTCCAGCGCCAATGCCTCATTGTTCTTATCCAGTGCCTGACCCGCAAAACCTTCATGTTCCGTAATTTCACCTTTCAGCGTTTCTACTTTACGACCAGCCTGCATCTGCTTGGCCATCACATCCGTGAGATCCTGCCTCGCCTTATTCAAGTGGTTCTGCGCATCTTTAATCTCCTGTTCAAATATGCGAGTACCGTTTGCATCCACAACGAGTTCGCCCACCTCTCTTGCGCCACCTCTGATGGCTGTCATGATTTTCTTTAATATACTCATGGCCTTTCTCCTAATTCACTGCTATTCACTACTCGTATCGAACACTTTTCTCGAGCTCTTGGTTTCGAATACGGACTATTTACTTCAAATAGTCCTCAAGTGCTGTAATTGCCTCAACTGCATTCTCTGACAAGGTCACCAGTTCCTGGCAAATCTCCTCAATACTTGAGTTGATTGATAAAGCACCAAAAATGACATAACGATTGTCGACCTTCGCGAAGGCAGATAAGGGAATAGGAATGTTCAGTTCCAGCATTTCTTCCATCATTTCTGTTCGCGAGGTCTCTTTCACCTCGTCCTCTGAAAATAGCCAGGTAATGCACAAAATCTGCGTATCCGTGACAGAGACAAAGGAGGGAAGTTCATCATAGTCACCCACCGTCACCTGCAGCACTTCGACCTCTCCCGGAATGGGCTGACATTCCAACTCATATCCCTGAAAGCTCTGAAGATCGGATAACCGTATAGCCAAATCTTGTATGTTCATTTAATACTCCTGTTCC
>CAZAZB010000027.1:10663-18336 GCA_964489485.1 uncultured Pseudomonadales bacterium
AAGATCGGATAACCGTATAGCCAAATCTTGTATGTTCATTTAATACTCCTGTTCCAATCCGACATATTATGTCAGGTATTTAGTTTTGTTGATTCGACATAATATGTCAACCATTATTTAAGACATTCTCTAGGAGCCTGTCGGACTTAGACGATCGTAGCGAGGATGCTGGCAAATTGAGTCCATTTTCACAATCATTTTAGGAGAATAGTGGACCTATTTGAGGAAAATGATTGTGGAAAGGGGCAGATTTACCGGTACCCCAGTAGATCAGCGCTAAGTCCGACAGGCTCCTAATTATGGTAAATGCCGAGTTCTTTTTGCCATGCCTCAGTGTGATATCGATATATCCGATTCGAACCAAGCCGATTGGCGTCGATTTTATCAGCAGTCTCAAAATAATGATTAGGAAATTCAAAGGCAGCAACTAACAAATCCCGAGTCAACCACGCATGTTCAACGGGTATCTCATCATACTCCTCTAGCCTTTCTCTGGGTGCGATCTTTTGTTTGGACGCAATACTCCATCCCCACTCACCGAAACTTGGAATATTCTGCCGATATTGTTGTACATGCTCGAAGCCGGAGATCTCCAGCGTTTTCCCGATACTGATGAAGGCTTTCTTGGCATGGTACGGCGAGGTCGATTGAACAGCCATAACACCATTGGTTGAGAGCAGTCTGTTCAGGCGCGAGTAAAAATGATCACTGTACAGTCGGTCGAGGTCCGGGTGGCTCGGGTCGGGCAGATCCACCAGAATGACATCATAAAATTTTCGCTCTGCCAGTAATTGATCTATCTCTACAAAAGCATCGCCAATGATGACGTCTACCCTGTCATCACTGAAAGAGTGTTTATTTAGGTCTATCAGCACTTGTCGGTATGTGGGCAGCTTTTGATTAGATAGCTCTTGATTCGACAGCTCTTGATTCGACAGCTCTTGATTCGACAGCTCTTGATTGGACAACTCTTGATTGTCAGAAAAGAATTCAATCAGCGCCGTATCAAGATCAATCAGCGTAACGGCTTCAGGATCGAAATTTAGAACATCTCGCAGCGCTAACCCGTCGCCGCCGCCAATAATCAACACTCGACGAGGGTGGCCCGCGACAAGCATTGCAGGATAAACAAGCATGCCGTGATAAATAGATTCATCGTTGCTCGAAAATTGCATACGCCCATTTAAAAAGAAACCATAGAGCGGTTCTCTTTCTGCCGAAATGTAGCGTCTTGTCACTGTCATATTCTGATACCGGGAGGTGTGACTGAAGACGACTTCATCACGATAGAGTAAGTCCGTCATGCTGCGCGACCAGCTTTCACCTGATTGATAAATGGCAACTGCCAACAACAAAATAAAGCCATGCATCACCAGCAGTAGCCCACGCCTGTGTATTTTTGACCAGTAGCGTAATAGAAAAAACATGCCTGCAACCAGATTCGCGACTGCCGTCAAAACGGCCGCTCGCGTGATATCAATGGACAGCATGAGACCTACCCATATTGCGGCACCAAAACCAGCACCGATGTAATCCGCGCCATAAATCGTGCCGGTATTGTGCTCCAGATGCTCGCCATAGACGGCCTCACGGACACGAGCAATAAGGGGAATCTCCATACCAATTAGGAGACCAATGAGAATGCCAAAAAAGTAGGGACTCAACAGTGCCAGACGGTGAAGCGTCGCCAGGATGCCACCCCTGGGTGTTAGATCAGCAGGCAGATTGAAAGTATCCGCGATCACCTGGGGCAAAATAGATGAGAAGGCGACCAGCGCTGCAATTAACAGAATACAGCTGATGCCGAGTAAGGCGATGATAGATTCTAACCATGCGAAGGCTGTAAATGGTTCCTTAAAGGCTCTGGCAAGGAATGACCCGATCCCCATACTCACTATCATTAAACCAATCATGGTATAGATGGTTGATTCGAGTGCGCCCAGTACACGACCGGCATAGTGAGATAGCAGATACTCGTAAATCAGACCACAGGCTGCAAGCACACCCATAATGATGATGAGGAATGCATCATGGGCTAACAACTGTTTCTTTGGCATCTTTGACTTCACTTAAAGTTACCGCGTCTGCGGATCACCTGGAAACCAGCACAAGCTGTTCAATATGTAGGACTTTCAATTTTTTCGACAAAAGCTGAACCAGGGAACCTCTGATTAAGGTTATTTTTTTGTCAGGGCAAGGTAGCGTTTCGAAAGGAAAATCACGAATACGCCTTAAATTCTCGAGGTTTACTTGAGGGGCGCTAACGCTGTCCTGGCGGAAATAGGACTTAATCAGAGGTTCCCTAAACAAAAAGCGCCACAAAGAATAAGCCGATAGAGATGGAGATGGCCGCCTCGATCGCTGCGACACCAATATTGTTTTGTCGATCCACTTCCTCCACCACATCCACACCATAAAGGACCGCTCTTCTGGCAAGGCTTGCGATGAGGGAAACGAGAATCGAAAAGATAAGTGCTGTCGCTGCCCAGAGCAACAAAGCAGCCACGAGGTTCTGCGTCTGATAGGCAACCACACCCGATGCGGCAGTGATCGCGAGAGCAACACCGATGACATGCCCAAGGAATCGAATGGCCAGGGCAACCTTACCGGCTTCCAGTACTGACTGTAGGCTTTCCCCGTGATGGCGACGGGCATAAACCATCACCCTGAATTTACTCACAATCGCCATCAGGAACTGGGTAATCACAAATGCTGCCAAGACCACCAGTAGTCCTTTTAAGGTGTCGCTCTCAACCCATAACATCACCGCACGAAGCACAAGACCCGTTGCGATGGTATTTGCAGCATCGACCAACGCAGCAGCAAGATTCCCTGATTTAATCTGCGCCTGAATTTCAATGCCGGTCAGGACAAACTTATCCTGCACCAGGCGTCCCACTTTTATCAATATGACACCGAGCACGCCATAGGCAAGGACACTAACGATCTCTTTTAGGTAGGTATCGCCAACCTCACCGGAAACAGCACCTGTCAGCATCAGCGCAAGCGCAACAATACCGGCCGCCATCGCTATACCAAAAGCAAAATTATCTCTTGTTGCGAGTTCCTCAGCACTATCTACATTGGCAACCACACCCGTCACAAACCGCAAACCCGATAACAAACCGACAGCGATCACAAGATTGATAAAAATGATTTGATAGATGTAGGTATCAACCGCATTGAAATTGACTAATTCCATTGTTCAGTTCCCTGATCTTGTTGTTGTCTTTTCACTACTTACCTCTGGATACTATTAGTCTCAGAAGACTACTTGCCTCTGGAGACTACTTGCCTCTAGAAGCTATTTACCTCTAGAAACTACTTACCTCTAGAAACTCCGCGCGACGTTCTAAAACTGCTGTTGCGACTACTGCTTTTGAATTTACTGGATTTTCCACCACTCGAATACTGGCTCTTAAACAATGACTTCTGCTGCGCACTGCTGGCACGGCTGATGCCCGAGGCACCAACACGACGTTTGGAATAAGGACTCTTGTAGTTCCCTTTCGAGCCAAACTGTTTGCGCGCACGATTATCAACCGCTGTTTGGCTCGCTCTTTGCGAGCGTGACGTGTAATTTCGACGACCCACATCGTTATAGTAGGAATAGCCCCTGTTTCGACCCCAGTCGTTATAGTAGTAGCGACGGCCGCCAAACAGGCTTGAAAAAAAGTGATACTGGCCATACCAGGCCCAGAAAGAACCACCGGAACCCTGAGACCAATGACCATATTGTGGGTTGCCAATATACTGGCTACCGGCACCAAAATTCTTCGATCCATTGGCCTGTTGCTCAGCTTCCTGACTGACCGCATTCACCCGGGCGAGTTCACCCTGGGAAAGGTCAGCGATGACATTAACCGTATCGGAAAGTGCATCATTGTAGATTGCAGGGGTTGCAGCGTTTTCAATTGCCTTGAGCTCTTCTACCTTGTCTGTCCATGAGTCAAACTGCTCGACGTTATCCCTTATTGCTGCCTGTCTTTGAACGAGTCCCTGATATACCGGACTGCGGCGTGTTGCTTCTTTTTCCAGTTCTACCAGCAGAGGAACAAGCTCTGGCCGGCTCTTCTTCAAAATCACACTATATTGTTTGATGATGCTGGCATTACGAACTGTGCCAGAATCCAGTGCTGATCCCAGTGTCTGGAGCTGTTTATCGGTACGGGTCAGTGCATTGGCAACCTGCTCTTCACCCGAACTGCAACCGACAAGGGCCAATACAAACACTACTAGGGCTACATTTTGGTAGGGTAACCTACGCATAGTTTTCCTCAATGGGCACCGATGCCAGATCTATAGATGATACCTCATCAATAACAAGCACTGTCTGACAATTTACATTTGACATATTATGTCGAAAAAGTTTTGCAGGCAAGTTGATAATTCCCGATGGCGCTAGGATTCCTTCACCTTTAGATCGAGAGATGCTGAATTCAGGCAATATCTTAACCCTGTGGGGGCAGGTCCATCCGGGAATACATGTCCTAGATGGGCATCACAGCGAGAACACACAACTTCAGTTCGCGCCATGAACATGCTCCGGTCTTCTTTTTCGGTAATTGACTCATCTGAAATCGGCCTGTAAAAGCTGGGCCAGCCAGTGCCTGAATCAAACTTGGTATCCGACCCGAAAAGTGCGTCGCCGCAACAGACGCACGCATAAACACCTTCGGTTTTGGTATCCCAATACTTGCCGGTGAAGGCAGGTTCTGTCCCGCCTTCACGAGCGACCCGGTACTGATCTTCAGTGAGATCTTCCTGCCAACCTGCATCGTCTTTTACACCGCCTTTTACGCCGTCATCTACACTGTCATTTAAGTTGCCAGCCATGGTTCTACTCACTATTGTTTTCAAGGTGTGAATTGCATTTTTTCACATCAACCTGCTGATTGCCATCAGTAGCCCTTTCCTTAAAATAGCCTGTCATAGGTGTAACCTGAAAAGGCGGCATAAATGATTAGAAATCGAGAGAATCCTGGATGGCAGATATCAATATAGAGAACTTCTACCGGCACATCGGTAAGATTCTCAATATTCTTTACGCTGCCTTCCCCACACGATCTCCGATTTATGTGGATGATGTTGCCGGGATCGACGAGCCCGATGAATATGGGCTACACAGTCCCGACTATACTTCCGGTTTCTTTGCCTTGATCTGGCTCGCAGATGAAGGGTTTCTTCGCTACACGGATGCGATACGGCAGGACGGCATCGATCAGGCGACGCTCACCAACAAGGCATTCATGAAGCTAACCGAACCAGCAGAGCCCATATATATTCATCCTGTTCTCCTGACTGATGAGAGTGAAGAGAGCAATGTTATTAGCCTCGCGCCTCTCGAAAAGCTAAGCCCTTCCCTGATCGAGGATCAGAAGCTGGTCATTAATCAACTCCGGCAGGCGCTCGCGTCCGGTGACTCGATTGCCATCACCAAGGTCGTCCAACATATTCTGAAACCAAAATAGGAGAATGTACCGTCGCAAAACTTCATCGGCCGGTCGCTCCTGGAAAACGACGCAACGGCTAGCCAATACGACAAAGAACAGAATCCTCATAACCCGTCGTGACGCGGATAATACCCGCAAGCGCCTCATCGAGTTCAGGGTCGCCGGTATCCACAATGAGCGGATTCCCCGCAAGCGCTTCAAGTTTCGTTTTTGTCGCAATCACCTGAATATTGGAAAGCCCGACCGCGCGAATCACTCGCGGGCTGAACTGCTGGTTCCCGCGACCGAATAGATGGCCCTGGCCACCGATTACTGTGATCAGGATTCTACTGGGTGTTTGTCTCACCCGCTCAAATAAGGCGGGTTCTGCGATATCCGACTGAACGACCATGCCATGCTTGATAACATCCACACCCAGCAGGGTATTATCAAGTTTTAATGATGCCATGACAGCGGCCGTTGTGGAGCCCGAACCAATAAGATACTGCAAACTATCATCCATACCTTCGATAACTTCGGCTGCAATCTCTTGCAACACCAATGCTTCGACTTCGCGACCACCTGCTTTGGTTTGTTGAACATAGTGTAATTCTTGCGGGACCGTCATTTCCCCATAGTATTTTGCACGTACAACACCTTGTTGAAATGCCTCTTCGTCAATATCGCGCACCTCGGCGTCCACCGCGGACGTGATATTACCCAGCGCCAGATCACAGAGGATTTTCCCCGCCGCCAGCGGCGTTATCGCAAAAACGCCAGAATGCATTTTAACGCCGCAAGGAATACCCAGCACAGTTTGCCGGTTAGGTAGCACATCACAGATATCCCGGGCGGTACCATCACCACCCGCAAATAACAGGATATCGACAGACTGATCCAATAAGGATTTAACAATTCTATTTGTATCTTCTGCACCGGTAGTGACGCCTTCTGCCAGATCTCCCACTTCGGTAATCTTCAGCGGAAGGTCGTGAACCATGTCATAGCCCATACCCCCAGGGGCAACCAGAAGTTCGACCAGGTCGTTGACCTGCAATAGCTCGCTGATGGTTACCCGCACGCGTTGCGCAATCCTTTTGTTGATACTTTCACCATCAACACCGGCATCGATTGCCTGACGAATCGTATCAGGCGCATCACTTCCCTTCAGCGCCGCAGGACCACCGGCTCCCGCGATGGGGTTGACCAGTAAACCAATTTTTAGTTTTCGTGTAGCCATTGGCTCATTGTCAGTTTTTCTTCTAAGGAACTTCTGATTAAGTTCGGACCGCCGAACCGCTTTTGTGCCAGCACGGCGTTACCTCTCGACGCGCTGCCTTGTTCTGACAAAAATATACCATTAATCAGAGCTTCCCTAATTACCGTTTAAGCCGTTTGACGACAGCGCTATAGGTCAGCACTGTTTCTTCTGCGACAAATACCCTACCAGTGACAAAGACCAAAGAACCTGTCTTTCGCGTCACACTCGCCCTACTTTCGATCAGGTCACCAACCTGTGCACCAGAGACAAACTCGCTATTAAAACTGATGGTGACACAATCCTCCTGCTCGTAGTTATTCGTTGCCTCCATGCACAAGGCATAGTCGGCAAATGTCATCAAGACACCACCATGTACGACATTGGTCACATTGGCGTGCCGGTCCTCTGCTCTAAAGGCATAACGCCTGTTATCACTATTCCCTTGATAATAAAAAGGTCCAATGTAATCTTCCGCCGGATCGAATCCAGCGTCTGTTGAATACCCTGTCGGAAATGTCGTTTGGTCTTTCATCGTAATAACTTCATCACAATAAATTTCATCGTGGCAATTCTTGATAGTAGTCTAGTGATAAATGCTGGGTTACACCTGATAAAAGAGAGAATTGTGTCGCAAGTTTCTTCGCCCGTGGCGGCAACCCACTTCCTAACAAACTTGCCAGCTCCTGATAAATCGCCAACCGGAAGGCATGCTTATCCAGGCTCAAACTGTCGAGATTATCGCAACTCACCCTGAACTCTACCCTCGCAGCACGGCTCAAAACCCATTCCAGCGCCTGGGGACGTGCTTCAACTTTCTGGAACAACTGTTGCTGGCATTCACTCCGCTGCTGACGATACCAATAGCCATAGTCATCTTTCTGGCGCCTGCTTCGCCCGGCGATACACCAATGCGAGATCTCATGAAGGGCACTGGCGGCAAAGTCTTCTTTAAATTGGATCTGATGATAGGGCTCACCAAC
>CAZAZB010000028.1:0-9633 GCA_964489485.1 uncultured Pseudomonadales bacterium
GTCTCTGAACGTTCCGCCCTCACCGGGCGCGTCGAACACGACAACCATGTGCTCGATGCTGTGATCTTCGATCAATTTGAGAAGCGCAGAAACGAACCCGAACGTCGCGGATGTATTTTGCCCCTTCGAGTTGATCAGAGGTCTATTGATAAAAATAAAGTGGCTGTGACGTTGCAGTAACCAATCGCCACGTAGATTATCCGTCAGGCATAGTAAACGATACTATAATTTCGTTTGGCAAGGACCGTCCAAAGAACGAGAGTGAGTTTGGGGTTGTCGAGATGAAAGGCCACTCTATATTGATGGTCGGAAAACAGGCGCTTCTTTCGGCTGATGAATTAAAGGTGAAAGGTCAGCACAATATTCAAAATTGCCTTGCCGCCATGGCAATTGGGCTCGGCGCAGGTCTTGAACTGTCGCAAATGGTAGAGACACTAAAAGAATATCCGGGCCTGGCACATCGTTGTCAGTGGCTAGGCGAATTCGGTGGGGTTGAATATATCAATGATTCCAAAGCCACCAATGTCGGCGCGAGTGTTTCTGCGGTTGAAAGTTTTGCAGATCCTGGGGCAGATACAGAGAAGAAAATAATTTTGATTCTCGGTGGAGAAGGCAAAGACGCAGACTTTGCGCCCTTATGTGAACCTGTGAGTCGCCACGTGAAGAGGGTCTGTGTCTTTGGTAAAGACAAAGATCGCATCGGAAGAACTTTGGAGGCGAGCAGCTCGCTGGAGTTGTTTGATGATCTTGAGGAGATCGTCGAGTCAGTGATAAAGACCGCTATAGCGGGAGATACGGTTTTATTTTCACCAGCCTGCGCCAGCTTTGATATGTTTGACAACTATCAGGCACGAGGAGAGGCGTTCAAGCATCTGGTACTGGAGAAGCGCAGATGAGCATGGCGCTAAAAGGTAATAGGCTAACGAGGGAAGGCTGTCCGGTCGATCCGGTGATAGCAGGTGTGGCGATCATGCTTCTATTAATGGGGCTGATAATGGTGGCTTCTGCCTCGATAGAAGTCTCTGCGAGAACCTATGGCAGCCCCTTTCATATGGTCATACGGCATGGCGTTTATGTCTTGTTTGGTGGAATTGCTGGAGTCATTGCCTTGTCTATTCCAATTAGTCTATGGCAAAGGTTGGATTTACCACTATTATTGCTGGCCTTTATGTTGCTCATCGCTGTGCTAATTCCTGGCATTGGCAGAGAGGTTAATGGTGCATCGCGTTGGATATCTCTTGGTTTGTTTACTGTCCAGGGCTCTGAATTCGTCAAGTTAATTGTGGTGATCTACATATCGGCATATCTCGTCAGGCGGAAGGAAGAAATTCAGGAAAACATCTTTGTTTTCTTTATTCCCATTGCTTTTGTCGGTGTGCTCGCCACACTGCTTCTATTTCAACCTGATTTCGGCGCCGCTGTTGTGATCGTTTCAGCAGCGCTCGGCGTGATGTTTCTGGCCGGCGCACCCATGCGATATTTCATGCCAATCATCACTGCCTGCCTTGTGGGAATGTTTGCGCTGGTTGTGCTGCAGCCCTATCGGTTGGCTAGATACACGTCATTTGCGAATCCCTGGGAAAACCAATTTGGTGGTGGATACCAACTCACCCAGGCGCTCATTGCATTTGGTCGTGGTGAATGGTTAGGGCTAGGGCTGGGTAATAGCATCCAGAAGCAATTTTTCCTGCCGGAGGCCCACACAGACTTTCTGTTTTCCATTATTGCGGAAGAACTAGGAGTCCTTGGCGCAGCGCTTATTGTTATCGCGTTTGCCTGTCTTGTGATTCGCGCTCTTTGGATTGGAAGGCAAGCTGCGAAGCTGGAAGCGGATTTTCACGCTTACATGGCGTACGGAATTGCGCTTCTGTTAGGCGTGCAGTCCACGATTAACCTTGGGGTGAACCTTGGGCTTTTGCCGACCAAGGGGTTAACGCTACCGTTGATGAGTTATGGAGGGAATAGCTTGATCATCAGCTGCGTACTGGTTGCGATACTGTTAAGAATTGAATATGAGTGCCGTGAAAAAGCTGTGCCAGTACCGACGAGGAGTAAACGCCGTGGCAGCTAATCCCACAGCGAGCTTTTTAGAAGTGCCAGAAATGCGCCGCATAAAAAAAATCCATTTCGTGGGGATTGGTGGTGCGGGTATGTGTGGGATTGCAGAAGTGTTAATAAATCAGGGCTATGACGTATCCGGGTCTGACCTATTCGCATCTTCGGTGACTGATCGTCTCGAAACATTTGGTGCCAACATATATCTGGATCATCGCGCAAGCAATGTTGAGAGTGCAGATGTTGTCGTGACTTCTTCAGCAATCGATGGGGGCAACCCTGAGGTGGATGCTGCCCACGAAAATAGAATCCCGGTGGTTCGTCGAGCGGAGATGCTTGGTGAACTTATGCGCTATCGACATGGTATTGCTGTGGCAGGAACTCATGGCAAAACAACGACGACGAGTCTTATTGCATCAGTGCTTGCAGAGGCGGGCTTGGATCCAACTTTCATCATCGGAGGATTGCTGAATAGTTCGAACACTAATGGGCGTCTTGGAACGAGCCGCTATCTGGTCGCAGAAGCGGATGAAAGTGACGCATCATTTCTACACCTTCAACCGATGGTCGCGGTTCTGACAAATGTTGACAGGGATCACTTAAGTTACTACGAAGGCAGTTTCGATAAACTACAAAGTGCCTTCCTGGAATTTATTCACAATCTGCCATTTTATGGTCTTCTGGTTGCCTGTATCGACGATCCAGTCGTTAATGCTTTGTTACCCCATGTCAAGCGATCCGTCTTGAGTTATGGCTTTGATGAACGCGCAGATGTCGTGGCCCATGACATGAAACAGGAAGGACACGTATCGACTTTCAAAGTACGCCGCAAGGGAATTGAAGAGGATCTGTTTATCACGCTTGGTCTTCCGGGCCGACATAATGTGCTGAATGCTTTGGCAGCGATTGCGATTGCAACCGATGAGTCAGTCAGTGCTGCAGACATTACTGCTGGCCTTGCAGGCTTTAGTGGGGTTGGCCGGCGATTCGAAATCCATGGTGAGTTCTCTGTTGACGGTGGACGGTTTCTGTTGGTCGATGACTACGGACACCATCCAAGCGAGGTCAAGGCAACAATTGAAGCCGTGCGAAAAGGCTGGATGAACAACAGGCTCATCATGGTCTACCAGCCTCATCGATATACGCGGACCCTTGAATTGTTCGATCAATTTGTCGATGTGCTATCGAGGGTGGACCATCTTATTCTGACGGATGTTTATGCGGCAGGGGAAGAAAAAATTGTTGGCGCAACCGGTGAAGACCTCTATCAGAAGCTACTGATGAGCGACCAGGTCCGCGTGGACTACATCGAAGATATACGAAATGTTCCCGTTCATCTGGAGAATCTTGTACAGGGTGGAGACGTTGTTTTGACCCAGGGTGCAGGAGATACCGCGAAGCTTGCACAGATACTGAAAAAACAATGGGAAAGTCGGAGGCTTCAATGAGATCCCGGGGGTTTCCAGTGTTACTGAAGCGTAAGAAAATGGTTGCTGCCATGGCTGCAATTGTCGTGTTCGGTTCCCTGATATTGGCGATTAGTGGTAGTGAGAGAGAAATTAATTTTATAAGGGTCACCGGGGATATTAGCAGCCAGCAGCGGGCATTCATCGAGAATGAATTGGCCAGTGAAGAAATTCAACTGGCAGATATACAAAATGTAAAAACTCATCTGGAGAAAACCGATTGGGTCAATAGCGTTCAGGTTGTACTGAAATGGCCTGATGAACTGTCTGTACAGGTTGAAGCAGAAGTGCCTATTGCCTATTGGAATGATGATGCCTTTATCAACAGTGAGGGCGTAGTGTTTAAATCTGACCTATTGGTGGCTGGTGATCTGCCGCAACTTTATGGCCCTGTTGGGCGGGAGCGGTTGGTGATGTCTCACTACCAAAGGCTTAATCGAGCACTGAGCCATTCAGGGCATTTTATTGAAGTGTTGAGCCTGAACGAACGAGGTTCTCTGGCATTTGAGGATCAGTCCGGTGTACGGGTTGCCCTCGGTAATGTTGATGTTGAGCAGAGAGTGAAAAGGTTCTTGAAAGTGTCGGCGAGCATTGCCGCCGAAGAAAATGCCCTTGCGGTTAGCAGGATAGATACACGCTATACCAACGGAGTGGCAGTAGCTTTTGTGAAACAGGGAAATGACCTTGATGTTGCAAAAACCTATTAATAATAGAGAGAAGTGAGCTTATGACCAGTTCAATTGGAAACCGGATGATCGTCGGTCTGGATATCGGAACCTCCAAGGTTGTTGCCATCGTGGGCGAATTGACGCCGGAACGTGATGTTGAAATTGTCGGCATTGGTAGCCATCCTTCCAAGGGCTTAAAGAAAGGTGTCGTGGTCAATATTGAATCTACTGTGCAGTCGATTCAGCGAGCGGTAGAAGAGGCTGAGTTGATGGCAGGTTGCCAGATACATTCTGTCTATGCGGGCATTGCAGGGAGCCATATTCGTAGCCTGAACTCCCATGGCATCGTCGCAATACGCGACAGAGAAGTATTCCAGCCTGACATTGAACGGGTCATTGACGCGGCTCAAGCGGTCGCGATTCCCGCCGACCAGAAGATTCTGCACATCCTTCCACAAGAATTTGTTATCGATACCCAGGAAGGCGTGAAGGAACCATTGGGTATGTCGGGCGTCAGGCTAGAGGCTAAGGTCCACCTGGTTACCTGTGCGGTAAATGCTGCGCAGAATATTGAAAAATGCATCAAGCGTTGCGGTCTGGAAGTTGAGGACATTATTCTTGAACAAGTAGCCTCAGGGTTTTCTGTGTTGACTGAAGATGAAAAAGATCTCGGTGTGTGCCTTGTTGATATTGGTGGGGGTACATCCGATATTGCCATTTTCAGTGACGGCGCAATCAGACACACGGCTGTCATTCCAATAGCGGGCGACCAGGTAACCAACGATATTGCGATGGCGCTGCGAACGCCGACTCAGAATGCAGAAGAAATAAAAATAAGATATGCCTGCGCTTTAGCGAGCCTTGCCGGGGAAAATGAAACCATTAAGGTTCCTAGTGTAGGCGATCGCTCAGACAGGGATCTATCAAGGCAAGCGCTGGCAGAAGTCGTTGAACCCAGATACGACGAACTATTTACGCTCATACAGGCAGAGCTTAGACGAAGTGGCTATGAAGATCTTGTGGCGGCAGGCATCGTACTGACCGGCGGCACGTCCAAAATGGAAGGGGTTGTTGAGCTGGCAGAAGAAATTTTCCACATGCCCGTCAGTATAGGTAAGCCTCAGGGCGTGAGTGGTCTGGCGGATATCGTTAAAAACCCAATCTATTCCACAGCCGTTGGACTATTGCAGTATGGCGCAAAACAACAAACGGACGACCTGGTTATCCCATCTAATGCGGGTATGGAAACCGTGGTCGGGCGTGTGAAGAACTGGTTTATGGGGAGCTATTAAGATGATTTTGAGCAAAGAACAAATGTTGGATAAAACCATCAGGCAACACGCAGTAGAAATTGATAAAAACGAGAATTACCAAGGCCTTAGGAGGGTAAATTATGTTTGAATTAGTCGATAGTGTGCAACCGCATGCAGTGATTAAGGTCGTTGGTGTTGGTGGTGGTGGTGGAAATGCCGTCCAACACATGGTGACCAGGCAGATTGATGGCGTGGATTTCGTTTGCGCAAACACAGATGCGCAGGCACTCCAGAATCTAACGGCCAAGACACTGTTACAGTTGGGTTCGGATATCACCAAGGGCCTGGGTGCTGGTGCTAATCCTGTCATGGGAAAGGATGCTGCTCTTGAGGATAAGGACAGGATTGCCGAAGCACTAAAAGGCGCTGATATGGTATTTATAACTGCCGGTATGGGTGGTGGTACAGGAACGGGTGCTGCACCCATAGTTGCTGAAATAGCCAAGGACCTGGGTATATTAACCGTTGCAGTGGTAACCAAGCCCTTTCCTTTCGAAGGCAAGAAGCGGATGAAAACGGCTGCTGCCGGGATCGAAGAATTGTCTAGATATGTCGATTCATTGATTACCATTCCAAACGAAAGATTACTGTCGATCATGGGCGAGGATACACCCTTGCTTGAAGCATTCGCTGCGGTTGATGACGTTCTGCTCGGCGCTGTTCAGGGTATTGCGGATCTTATTATCCGCCCTGGCATGATCAATGTGGATTTTGCCGATGTCAGAACCGTGATGTCAGAAATGGGCATGGCCATGATGGGTAGTGGAATTGCCGGTGGCGATAACCGTGCCCGCGAAGCTGCAGAAGCAGCGATTCGTAGTCCATTGCTCGAAGATGTTGATTTCAATGGTGCGAGGGGCATTCTGGTTAATATTGCGGCGAGTTCTGATATTTCCCTGGGCGAGTTTACGGAAGTAGGTTCAACAGTCGAAGAATTCTCGTCTGAGAATGCGACAGTCGTCATCGGCACCGTCATCGACAATGAAATGGGTGATGATCTGAGAGTGACTGTTGTGGCAACAGGATTGGGGGAGCAACAGATTGAACGCCCCACAAGCCTGCCTGACGAAGTAAAAAAGAAAATCGCTGGTGACGGGACAGTCGATTATGGTGATCTGGATCGACCAACAATATTGAGAAATAGTGCTGTACAGGGGCGAGGTACCGATGAGTTACCGGTAGGCAAGGATCTTGAATATTTGGATATTCCAGCTTTTCTAAGGAGGCAGGTAGACTAGAAAGTTGCCTGATTTGACGATCCGTTTGCAGATATCTCCGATTGTGCGCCTGAAATGGCCTCTGAAGAGGGTCAATTGTCGTCTGTAGGCAACCTTTTAAGTCTAAAGGGACGAGTCTGTCGGTCAAGGATTCACCAGGTGCAACTAATGGTGCAGGGCGGAGTCTCAATTAGACTGCCAGATTCGCAGGAACTACTCAGCGAAAGAGACTGTTCAGGTAGATTTTGCTAGTATTCGCGCCGCATTAGGGACAAGAATAATAATGATCAATCAAAGAACACTTAAGAACGTCATTCGGGCGACCGGTGTTGGATTACATACCGGCGAGAAGGTCTATCTAACGCTGAGGCCAGCACCCGTTAATACGGGCATTGTCTTTATCCGCGTGGACATTGAGCCCCCGGTGGAAATCAAAGCATTGACGGAGAATGTCGGTGATACCACCCTGGCGACCACCCTGATAAAAGACGGCCATAGAATTTCGACCATTGAACATCTCATGTCAGCCTTATACGGGTTGGGTGTCGACAATGCCTATATCGAGATTAGCGGACCGGAAATGCCTATTATGGACGGAAGCGCAGCAACTTTTGTATTCCTGATTCAATCCGCGGGAATCGAAGACCAGAATGCGCTCAAGAAGTTTATTAGATTTACCAAAAAGATCTCGGTTGGCAGCGAAAGTAGCGAACGTTCCTATGGGCAACATGTATCTATAGGTCCCTATGAGGGATTTAAGGTCAGTCACACTATTGTCTACGACAATGCGGTTATTAAAGAACAACATGCCAGTGTGAATTTCTCGACGACATCCTTTGTCAAAGAAGTGAGTCGAGCGCGTACCTTTGGGCTGATGCAAGAATTCGAACACCTTCGTGAATTGAATCTAGCGCAGGGCGGGAGCCTGGATAACGCAGTGGTCGTTGACGATTATCGTATATTAAATGACGACGGGCTCCGTCATGAAGACGAGTTCGTCCGACATAAAATTCTGGACGTAATTGGGGATTTGTACCTTCTTGGTTATAGCATCATCGGGGAGTTCGTTGGCTATAAGTCTGGCCATACCGAAAACCATGCACTGAGAAAAGAAATTATGAAACGAACAGATGCATGGGAAATTGTGACCTTTGATAAGGCCGACAATTCACCTTTCACTCATTATGGCACCATTCTGGGCGAGGAAGCCGGGTAGAAGATTTCTAACGCCTTTTGGATAAGTTGATCAGCGCCTCTCTTAGTTTCTCATCTTCGATGTATTCTGCTGTATTGGAGAGCTGTTCTGCTGAATCCCGGGATAGTGGAGTGGGTTCTGGGGCTTTCAGTTTTGTCTCAGGTTGATCTGGACGAATTGAGACAGTTATTTTGTTAATATCTAGACCCTTACCCCGATTTCGGAGACTGCTGACAAGATTTCGTTCGCCATATTTGATACGAGTGGCTGCAGAACTGGAACTGGTGACGAGATGAAGACAACCTTCTTGAATGGAGGCGACGTATACATTGTCAGGCAGTGATTCCTGGATAATTGCCTGTATCGTAAGCAATTCACGAGATTGTTGGTAAACTCGACTCAGAATACCCTTCTGGTTGGTCAGAATATCTTCTGGTCGTTTAAGAGAGCCCGATAAACGGGTTTTTGGTACACTTTTTTTTGGTAATATAGTCATGATTCGAGTGGTAGAGCTATTGACTGACAGGACAGCACATTCGTAGCGCTGACTGGCAGAGCTAATGTGCAGAGCCGGCTAGCAGTATAGCGAGTTAAGGTTTCTGGTTGTTTGTTCGATAACAAGAAGATAATAGAAAGATAATTAGAAGAAAGCTATTAACAGATTCATATGAAATTTATTATTGTAGACAATCGATCCGGTAGGCATCGTTCCTTTGCGGCGAACGGTTTTCTTATTGGGCTGACCGTTGCGGGTCTTATTGGTATTCCGTCCGCTGCCGGGTACTTCTCCTATCGCTATGGTGTCGGAGAAGCAGGTTTGACGGGCCAAATGGTCGAAAAGTGGCGCGACGTGCTCAAAGGACAGCGTGTTGAGATCGATTATGCGAGACGTGATGCTCGTGAAAACCTTGAAGCATCTGCTCTCAGGTTAGCAAAATTACAGGCTCGGATAGTGCGGTTAGATGCACTGGGCGAGCGACTAACCACAATTGCCAAGCTGGAAGAAGGAGAGTTTAATTTCTCCAGGCCGCCTGGCCTCGGTGGACCGGAATTAGACGTTGAAGAAGCCTCCTACACCCCTCCCGATTACCTGCGGGTTTTAAACCAGCTTGCCGCGGACATAGAAAATAGAGAACAGCAGTTGGGTGTGCTTGAAACACTGCTGGTGAATAGAAAACTACAGAATGACGTTTTTCTTGCGGGTAGACCCATCAAAAAGGGATGGATGTCTTCAAGATTTGGTCGGCGAAACGACCCAATCACTGGAAAAAGAGCCTGGCACAATGGAGTCGATTTTGCTGGCAGCGAGGGTGATAGTGTCTCGACGGTTGCCGCGGGTGTGGTGGTATATGCGGGTCCCCGCAGTGGTTATGGGCGGATGGTTGAAGTGAATCACGGAAGTGGCTTCTCTTCACGTTATGGCCATCACAAAGAACTGCTGGTAAAGGTAGGCGATATTGTCAAAAAGGGCCAGACTATTGGCCTCATGGGCAATAGTGGTCGCTCGACAGGACCGCATGTCCACTTCGAAGTCTTCAAAAATGGTCGGGCGGTTGATCCTTCTACCTATATTCATCGCGCGAGTCGCTGATTAGAATTACCACATCTCTCAGGTAGGTAGCAGACATCTGTACCAGCTGCCTACCCCGCTTTCTAGAACTAATTTTCTAAAACCAACTTTCTAAAACCAACATTCTAGAATCAACTTTTCAATATGGT
>CAZAZB010000028.1:9733-17975 GCA_964489485.1 uncultured Pseudomonadales bacterium
TTTCTAAAACCAACTTTCTAAAACCAACATTCTAGAATCAACTTTTCAATATGGTAGCCATTCCACCTAGAGAACGAACATCATGGTAATGCAAGTGCTTAGTAAAGTATTTGGCAGCAAAAACGAGCGCGAACTCAAGCGTATGGGCAAGGTTGTCAGCAAAATAAATTCCTTCGAAGAGGCGTTTGAAAAGTTGGATGACGCTGCTATTCAGCAGATGAAAGAAACCTTCAAGGCACAAATTGAAGCAGGTAAGACACTGGAAGAACTCCTGCCCGAAGCATTTGCCATTGTCCGTGAGGCCGGGAAAAGAACACTGGGAATGCGTATTTTCGATATGCAGATGGTTGGTGGGATTACACTACATGAAGGGCGTATCGCAGAGATGCGAACGGGTGAAGGTAAAACATTCGTTGCGACCCTGGCGCTATATCTAAATGCTATCACCGGCGAGGGTGTCCATCTTGTCACGGTGAATGATTATCTCGCCAAATGGGGTTGCCAGTGGATGGGTCCCCTTTATGAAGCGCTAGGTATGACTGCCGGTGTCGTTTACTCAGGCCAATCTATGGAAGAGAAGATGGCAGCCTATCAGGCTGATATCACCTATGGCACTAACAACGAATTCGGCTTTGATTACCTCCGGGACAACATGGCGTTTAGCCTCGAAGAGAAGGTACAGCGTCCTTTGAACTATGCGATTGTCGATGAAGTCGATTCGATTCTTATCGATGAGGCGCGAACGCCTTTGATAATTTCTGGCGGAGTCGAAAATACGGCAGAAATCTATCGAACCGTGAATAAGATAATTCCCTTGCTGACACCCCAGGAAAAGACGCCAGAAGATATTGCTAATGAAATCGATCCGCCAGGCGACTATTTTGTTGACGAGAAGCAGCGCGATATTGAATTGACAGAAGACGGGCACCAGAAGGTCGAACAACTTCTTGTACGCAATGGACTCTTGCAAGAGGGAGAAAGCCTGTACGGGACTTCAAACCTGACATTGCTACATCATGTTCACTCAGGGCTTAAAGCGCACTGCCTGTTCCATCGTGATGTTGAGTATATTGTTCAGGATAATGAAGTCGTTATTGTGGACGAGCACACGGGACGAACCATGCCAGGGCGACGTTGGTCTGGTGGGATTCATCAGGCGGTCGAAGCAAAGGAAAATGTGTCGATTACCAATGAGAGCCAAACCTTGGCTTCGACAACCTTTCAGAACTATTTTCGACTCTACAACAAACTGGCAGGTATGACAGGTACTGCAGATACTGAAGCTTTTGAGTTCCAGCAAATCTACGGGCTGGATGTTGTCGTGATTCCAACAAACTTGCCGATGATCCGTAAAGATCGAAATGACCTCATCTTCCTGACACATGAAGAAAAATTCGATGCCATTGTCGATGAGATAAGCGAGTGCCTTGCGAAAAATGCACCCGTGCTGGTTGGTACAGCTTCCATTGAAACCTCGGAGTTGTTGTCCAATTTACTGAAGAAGAGAAAAATTCAGCACAGTGTCTTAAATGCGAAATTTCACGAGAAAGAAGCAGAAATAATAGCCCAGGCAGGTAGACCCGGGACATTGACGATCGCCACCAACATGGCCGGCCGCGGCACGGATATTATTCTTGGGGGGAGTTGGGAAGCAGAAGTCGAAGCTTTGAAGAAACCTGACGAACAGCGGATTGAAAAAATTAAATCGGAGTGGAAGAAGAACCACGAGGCTGTACTTGCAGCCGGTGGACTACATGTGATTGGCACGGAAAGGCATGAAAGTCGCCGGATTGATAATCAATTACGCGGTCGAGCGGGCAGACAGGGTGATCCGGGTTATTCCAGATTCTATCTGTCCCTTGAAGACAACCTTATGCGAATTTTTGCGTCCGACCGGGTCAGGAATCTCATGAAATCCCTTGGCATGGAAAAAGGCGAGGCAATTGAGCATAAAATGGTGACTAACGCCATAGAGAAGGCGCAACGAAAAGTTGAAGGTCGGAACTTTGATATTCGTAAACAGCTGCTGGAATATGATGACGTTGCCAACGATCAGCGCCAGATGATCTATGGCCAACGTAAAGACCTTATGGAATCCGATGATATTTCGGAAACAATCGATGCGTTGTGGGGTGATGTGATCAACCAGGTGATAGATGGTTTTGTTCCTCCCCAGAGCCTTGAGGAACAATGGGATATTCCGGGCCTTGAACAGGCACTACATACAGAATTCAACGCCAGCTTGCCGCTTGCCAAATGGTTAGATGAGGATGACAACCTGCATGAAGAGTCATTGCGTGAAAGAATAGAAGCAGAAATACGTGATGCCTATTCTGAAAAAGAAAAAGCCATAGGACCAGATATCAGGTTGTTTGAAAAACGCATTATGCTCGATATAGTTGATACCCTGTGGAAAGAACACCTTTCTGCAATGGACTATCTGCGCCAGGGCATTCATTTGCGTGCATATGCTCAGAAACAACCCAAGCAAGAGTACAAGAGAGAGGCATTTGAACTTTTTGAAGAGCTGCTAAATAATGTGAAGTTCGAGGTCGTCCGTTTTCTATCCCGGGTACAGTTCCAGCCTGCCGAGGATGTTGAAGAGATGGAAAGGCGAAGACGTGAAGCTGATTCAAGAAATAAACTTAATTTTCAGAAAGATAATGCCAATGGGATGGGTGAGTCTCCTGAGTCAGAAGCTACAGCACCGCAGAATCCTTTTGTTAGAAGGGAAAAGAAAGTGGGCAGAAATGAACCCTGCCCTTGTGGCTCAGGTAAAAAGTACAAGGCGTGCCATGGAAAGCTGAACTAGTATCTATCATATTTTCAGATTTACATTTAATGATTAAAAATACTGCTTTTTGCTCAGGAAATAGCTAGATCATGGCTGGAAATATGAATCACTGCTGCTATTTCCTTTGTAATCTATTGATTCATATATCTATCATATTTTCAGATTTACATTTAATGATTAAAAATACCGCTTTTTGCTCAGGAAATAGCTAGATGGCTGTTGGCGAGGGGAATCTTTTATTCGAACCTGTACCGGGTGTTCGAATGGCGTCTATGGCCTGTGGCATCAAAGCCGATGCGACCCGTGACCTGGTGATGTTTGAGTTTGCGCAGGGAAGCAGTACGGCTGCTGTCTATACGCAAAGCCTTTTTGCCGCTGCACCAGTCGAAGTAGGCAAACGTCACCTTAGACAAGTTGCACCAAAATATTTCCTGATCAACAGCGGTAATGCGAATGCTGCAACAGGAGACGAAGGTATTGCCGATGCTCTGATCTGTTGCCAATCCTTATCTCAGGAATCAGGTGCTCGGCCTGAAGAAGTTATTCCGTTTTCCACTGGTGTCATTGGTGAACGGCTTCCTGTTTCAAAGATCACAGATGTCGTTGGACAGTTGCTACCAAAACTCAGCGAAGACAACTGGCTGGATGCTGCCAGAGGTATTATGACCACCGACACGCGGCCAAAAATATGTTCACGTCAAATGGACATCGCGGGAACGACAGTAACGATGACGGGTATCGCCAAGGGAGCTGGCATGATACAGCCGAATATGGCCACCATGTTGAGTTACCTGGCGACGGACGCGATTGTCCACGAAGACCTTCTGCAGGAGATGCTCGATAAAGCAGTGAACAAATCGTTCAACCGAATTACTGTGGATAGTGATACATCGACAAACGATTCATGCATGTTAACGGCGACTGGGTTGTCCGGGGTGTCTATTATAAGTGGCGAGGAGACCTGTGGAAAATTCTACGAGTTGCTCGAAGAACTGATGGTTGAGCTTGCCCAGGGAATCATCAGAGATGCCGAAGGCGCGACCAAATTCGTTTCCGTCAGGGTTATCCATGGCGCAGAACAACAAGACTGTCTGAATATTGCCTACGCGATTGCGAACTCACCACTGATGAAGACTGCAATCTATGCCAGCGATGCCAACTGGGGCCGAATTGTGATGGCCATTGGCAAAGCCGATGTGATGATTGATGTGTCGAAACTGGATGTCTATCTCGGTGACGTTCAGCTTATGGCGGGTGGTGGTAGAAGCGAAAGCTATGAAGAATCTATGGGTGCTGAGGTGATGGCGAATGAAGAAATTGTGATTACCGTCGATCTAAACTCCGGTCAGTACGAAGAAACTGTTTGGACCAGTGACCTTAGTCACGACTATGTGCGAATCAACGCAGAATATAGAACCTGATAACAACTGATCAGAATTAGATGATCGCTGTCAATGAGACCTTCAATGCGATCTTCAGCCAGATGTGCGATCAGTCCCGATCCAGATCCGCCGCAGTAACATCATCATAGTCTTCATCAACCGGAATCGCTCTTTTCTCATCTGCCCATTCGCCAAGATCAATGAGTTGGCAGCGCTCTGAACAGAAAGGACGAAATTGACTGGCGGAAATCCAGGCAACGGCTTTGCTGCAAATGGGGCATTTCACGATGACATCTGTCATATAGGGGATTCCGAAAGTCTCACATATTGATTGTGGAGATTTTGCACGGCAGCCTTGAGTTCCTCAAGGCTGCCATCATTGGTAATAACATCATCAGCCCAGCCTAGACGTTGTTCTCTTGTTGGTTGGGATTTCATGATCGCCTCTACCTGTTCGATCGAAATACCATCGCGATGCATGACTCGCGTAATTTGAGTGGGTCTGGGTACATCGACCACCAACATTCTTTTAATTAGCGGCGACCGACCGGAACCTGCTGATAGAACGAGTATTGAACAGGGCGATTCTGACGATGCAATGATTTCGCGGAGCATCTGCATGATAGGCCCGTGGGTTTGTTGTTCCAGCCAGAGTCTATGTGTGTTGTCAGCAAAGATGATTTTGCGTAGCTTTGCCCTGTCGATTCCACCATTTTCCAGAATGACGTCTTCTCCAAACCGTTCGCAGATTGCAATATAGGCCGGCATGCCCGGTTCGACGACTTTCCTTGCCACCACATCTGCGTCAGCGATTGTGGCGCCAAGCGCGGCAAACAAATCTGATACAGCGGTTTTACCACTACCGATGCCGCCTGTGAGTCCAACAACGAATGGTGGCATCTATAGAGCAGCGTACTGGAGATATGCCAGTGTGATTTCATCACCCCAGATCAAACTTACCCAACCGGCAATCGCAAGGTATGGGCCAAATGGGATAGGCTTATTTTTTTCTCTACCAAGTAGAATCAGCGTGCCGCCTATTAGCGCACCAGCGAAGGATGAGAGAATGATAATCAGTGGTAGGGCTTGCCACCCTAACCATGCTCCTAGCATAGCGAGTAGTTTGAAATCGCCATAGCCCATGCCGTCCTTTCCGGTGACCAATTTGAATGCCTGAAATACCAGCCAGAATGTGAGATAACCGGCAACCGTACCCAGCAGTGAATCTCCCAATGTTGTCACAAGGCCAAAATAATTCACCAGCAGACCCATCCACAGTAGTGGTAATGTAATATCATCTGGAAGAAATTGGGTGTCGTAGTCGATGAGGGCAAGTGTGATAAGTCCCCAGGTCAAGATGCAGGCGGCGAGTCCGAGGGGTGTCGCGCCAAAAACAACGATAACGACGAGCGTCAATAGTCCGGTAAGAAGCTCAACCAGAGGGTAACGCGCGGAAATGTGAATATGACAGGCGGAACAACGCCCCCTCAAATAGGCGTAGCTAATCAAGGGTATGTTTTCCCAGGCTCTGATATTGTGCTGACAGGCCGGACACTGGGAATTGGGAAAGACCAGATTAAAGGGCTTGTTTTCAGGGGCGAATTCTTCGCCTAGAATTTCATGCGCTTGTTGCTGCCACTCCCTTTCTTGCATGATCGGCAAGCGGTAAACAACGACATTAAGGAAGCTTCCGAAAATTGACCCGAACATGAAGGCGACCATCGCGACAAATATCGGAAACTCACCCTGGAATAGGGCTAGGTAATCAAACATAACAGCTGCACATATTCCTGCCAGAGACTATTGATGCTACCCGCCACCGATGGCGTCGCCCATGGCGAAGATAGGTAGATACATGGCGATAATCAGCCCGCCAATGACGACACCGAGAAATGACATGATAATGGGTTCCATCAAACTGGTAAGACCATCCACTGAATTGTCGACCATTTCTTCATAGTAGGTTGCAGCTTTATCCAGCATGCCGTCCAGGGCACCGGATTCCTCGCCAATAGCGACCATCTGAATCACCATATTGGGGAACACACCTTGTTGTTTCATGGAATAATTTAGCTGGATACCACTAGAAACATCTTCCCTGACTTTAAGGATAGCCTCTTCATAGACAACATTGCCTGCAGCACCGGCAACGGATTCTAATGCATCAACTAACGGAACGCCGGCTGCAAATGTGGTGGAGAGTGTTCTGGCAAATCTGGCGATACAGGATTTATCCAGAATGTCGCCGAGTATCGGCATCTTTAATGACAGTTTGGCTTCTGCATCTCGTAGAGGTTTGGATCTCTTGTGTGCTTCTTTATGGGCAAAGAATATCATCGCCATAATGGCGACCGCCATAAACCACCACTCCTGCATAAAATTCGACATGTTGACAACGAATTGGGTGAACTCTGGTAACTCGGCCCCGAAGCCAGCAAAAATTTCTTCAAACTGCGGTACAACCTTGATAAGCAATATGCCCGATACAACACCCGCCACAACAAGAACAGCGATGGGGTAATTCATGGCACTTTTGATCTTGGCTTTTAGCGCTTCGCTCTTTTCCTTGTATTCAGCCAATCGGTCCAGCATGGTTTCCAGTGCACCAGATTGCTCCCCCGCTTCAATTAGATTGCAAAAGAGCTCATCGAAATATTCTCTTGGTTGAGCTCTGATTGCGTGGGCAAAAGAGCTACCTGACGATACTTCGTCGCGAATCTTCAATATCAGGTCTTTCATCATGGGGTTATCTACCCCGTCTGCGACGATTTCAAACGACTGAACAAGAGGGACACCGGCTTTCATCATCGTTGCAAGCTGGCGAGTGAAGAGCGCGATGTCACCAGGTGTCACCTTGGCGCCGAAACTGGAGAGATCAAAACCAGCCCCTTTTTTCTTGACCGTTTTTGGATTAATCCCCTGCTTGCGCAATTCTGCCTTGGCGATATTGGCATTCTTGCTGGTGATCTCACCCTTGGTCTTTTTACCGGTTCTATCGGTACCTACCCAGGCAAATACTGTACTGGTTGCAGCCATGGCTAACCCCTAATTAATGTCCGCTTGTGGTGCGATCTACTTCATCGAGGCTAGTAAACCCATTTTTTACTTTTTGTAGTGCGGATTGAAATATCGTATTAAAACCTGCTTTACGACTGACTTCAGCAATTTCCAACGCGTTTCCATCTTCCATAATGATCTTGGAAATCTCCGGTATTATTTTCATGACTTCGTAGATACCAACCCGACCCTTGTAGCCGTTGGAGCATCGCTCGCATCCTTTGGGTCCAAAAATTGTCAGGCCTTCTTCGACATCTTGTTCAGAGAACCCTTTTTCTATCAGTGCACCTTTTGGAATATCCAGTTGCACCTTACAATCGCAGAGTCGTCTTGCGAGCCGCTGTGCAACGATGAGATTCACAGAAGTCGCCAGGTTAAATGCAGCAACCCCCATATTGCGGAGCCGGGTCAATGTTTCAGGCGCACTGTTGGTGTGCAGGGTAGACATGACCATGTGACCTGTCTGTGCCGCCTTAATTGCAATGTTGGCGGTTTCGAGATCTCGAATCTCACCCACCATGATAATGTCAGGGTCTTGCCGCAGGAAGGAACGAAGCGCCTCGGAAAAGTCCAGCCCGACTTTGGCGTTAATAGGGCACTGGTTAATTCCTTCCAGGTTAATTTCCACAGGATCTTCAGCGGTTGAGATATTCAGATCCGGCGTGTTTAGAATATTGATTCCAGTGTAGAGCGATACGGTTTTCCCTGAACCCGTAGGACCTGTGACAAGGAACATGCCCTGCGGTTTGTTAAGTGCTTCCATATAGAGTGATTTTTGATCATCTTCATAACCAAGTGCATCGATCCCCATCTTGGCAGAGCTAGGATCCAGGATTCGTAGTACAAGCTTCTCGCCGAATAGGACGGGCAGGGTGTTGACACGAAAGTCGATAGATTTAGATTTGGATATCTTCAGTTTGATTCGACCGTCCTGGGGCAGACGCCGTTGAGAGATATCCATTTGGGACATGAACTTGAGTCGCGCAGATATCCTAGGAGACAGGTTTAC
>CAZAZB010000029.1:0-1309 GCA_964489485.1 uncultured Pseudomonadales bacterium
ACTTATCCTGGAATCCTATGCTGATATCTTGGTCACAACTCCGGCACCCACGGTTCGGCCACCTTCGCGTATCGCAAATCGTTGACCTTCTTCCATCGCTATCGGTGCAATCAAATCAACACTCATCAATACATTGTCTCCAGGCATCACCATCTCGGTGCCCTCAGGTAACTCTACGTCACCCGTGACGTCTGTCGTCTCAAAGAAAAACTGAGGCTTGTAACCCTTGAAAAATGGTGTGTGACGACCACCTTCATCTTTCGACAAAACATAAACCTCACCTTCAAACTTCGTGTGCGGCGTAATGGCTCCAGGCGCTGTTAACACCTGACCACGCTCAACTTCTTCTCGCTTGGTTCCTCGCAATAGAACACCAACATTCTCGCCCGCTCGACCCTCGTCAAGCAGCTTACGGAACATTTCAACGCCTGTACAAGTCGTCTTGGTCGTGTCCTTGATACCAACAATCTCGACTTCCTCACCCACCTTGATGATGCCCCGGGCAATTCGACCCGTGACAACTGTGCCACGCCCTGATATGGAAAATACATCTTCGATTGGCATCAGGAACGGCTGGTCAACAGCACGCTCTGGCTCCGGAATGTAACTATCAAGCGTCTCCACAAGCTTCAATATCGCTGGTGTACCAATCTCTGATTCATCACCTTCCAACGCTTTCAGTGCACTTCCAATAATAATCGGGGTGTCATCACCCGGAAACTCATACGTATCCAGCAGCTCACGTACTTCCATTTCAACAAGTTCGACAAGTTCTTCGTCATCAACCATGTCTGCCTTGTTCAGGAACACGATGATATAAGGAACACCAACCTGCTTGGACAACAGTATGTGCTCTCGTGTTTGCGGCATGGGGCCATCTGCAGCTGATACAACCAGAATCGCTCCATCCATCTGCGCAGCACCGGTGATCATGTTCTTCACATAATCCGCGTGTCCTGGACAATCTACATGGGCGTAGTGACGATTAGGTGAGTCATATTCCACATGAGATGTCGCAATAGTGATGCCGCGCTCTCTTTCTTCTGGCGCATTATCAATGGCGTCAAACGCCTGGAACTCTCCACCATAAGCTTCTGCACAAACCTTGGTTATGGCAGCTGTTAATGTCGTCTTACCATGGTCCACGTGGCCAATCGTGCCGACATTTACGTGCGGTTTAGTCCGCTCAAATTTCTCTTTGGACATCTGTCACCTCGTTCTTTTGTTAGCTGGGGTTGGAGTGAGACCTCGCCCATATCTGTTCTTGGTACACCTGGGAGTCGAGTTTTACACCGACCCCAATTATCTT
>CAZAZB010000029.1:1409-4933 GCA_964489485.1 uncultured Pseudomonadales bacterium
ATATCTGTTCTTGGTACACCTGGGAGTCGAGTTTTACACCGACCCCAATTATCTTTACACCGACCCCAATTATCTTAACTGGATTTATTAATCACTGTTTCCGCGATACTGTCAGGCACCTCTTTATAGGTTTCGAACTCCATGGAAAAAGTCGCACGCCCCTGAGTTGCTGATCGCATGGATGTTGCATAACCAAACATCTCCGAAAGCGGTACTTCAGCGCGAACGGCTTTACCCGCTGCAACATCTTCCATTCCAGTCACGATGCCGCGGCGTCGGTTAAGGTCCCCGACAATGTCACCGTAGTAGTCTTCCGGGGTCACAACTTCAACCTTCATGACGGGTTCAAGCAACACTGGATCAGCCGCCAGGGCCCCTGATCGCATCGCCATGGAACCAGCCACTTTAAAAGAAACCTCACTGGAGTCCACATCGTGATAGGAACCATCGTACAAAGTGGCTTTAACACCCTGTAGGGGATAACCGGCTAAGACGCCATTTGCCAGCTGTTCAGAAATCCCTTTGTTGACTGCACTGATGTATTCTCTTGGAACAACACCACCGACAATCTCGTCTACAAATTCATAATCTGCATCGGCCAATGGCTCAATCTTGATCCACACATGTCCGTATTGACCGCGACCACCAGTCTGCCGAACAAATTTGCCTTCTGATTCAACGGATTTGCGAATCGTTTCGCGATACGCAACCTGAGGCTTACCGATGTTCGCCTCGACACTGAATTCACGCTTCATTCGATCAACCAGAATATCCAGGTGAAGCTCACCCATTCCGCCAATGATTGTCTGGCCTGATTCTTCATCCGTTCTGACGCTAAATGAAGGATCTTCCGCGGCCAACTTACTCAGTGCCACGCCCATCTTTTCCTGGTCGGCTTTTGATTTTGGCTCGACTGCGACATGGATAACCGGCTCTGGAAATTCCATTCTCTCCAAAGTGATCACTTCGTTTTCTGCGCACAAGGTATCACCCGTCGTCGCCTGCTTTAGACCAATAGCTGCTGCAATATCACCGGCCCGAACTTCTTTGATTTCCGTTCTGTCGTTCGCGTGCATCTGAACCATCCGGCCAATACGTTCGCGCTTATCCTTTACCGGGTTGTAAACAAAATCACCAGAATTAAGAACCCCGGAGTAGACGCGGAAGAATGTCAGCGCACCAACAAAGGGGTCCGTTGCAATTTTGAATGCGAGTGCAGCGAAAGGCTCATCGTCGTTAGCAGACCGTTCTGCTTCGGTTCCTTGTGCATCATCGAGAAAACCCTTGATTGCCTTGACTTCATCGGGTGCAGGCAGATATTCAATGACCGCATCCAGCATTGTCTGAACACCTTTGTTCTTAAATGCAGAGCCACAGAGCGCGAGCACAATTTCATTTGCCAGTGTTCTCGCACGAAGACCTTTCTTGATCTCCTCTGTTGATAGCTCGCCACCTTCGAGGTATTTCTCCATCAACTCATCGTTGGCTTCTGCTGCGGCCTCGATCATCTTCTCACGGTATTCTTCAGCGAGATCCTGCAGGTCGGCGGGAATGTCCCTTTCTACAAAGGTCGTCCCCATGTCGTCGCCTTCCCAATAGATGGCTTTCATCTTCACCAGGTCAACAAGACCCTGGAAATTGTCTTCAGCACCAATGGCCAACTGAATTGGAACAGGCACAGAACCCAGCCGATCTTCTATTTGTTCAACAACGCGAAGAAAATCTGCGCCAGCACGATCCATTTTGTTAACAAAAACAATTCGCGGAACTTCATATTTATTGGCCTGGCGCCAGACTGTTTCAGACTGCGGCTCAACGCCCGAAGTACCACAAAATACAACGACGGCACCATCCAGCACTCGCAGTGAACGCTCTACCTCAATGGTAAAGTCCACATGGCCAGGCGTGTCAATAATATTGATTCGGTGCTGGTCGAATTGTTTTGAAGTGCCAGACCAGAAGGTGGTGGTCGCAGCGGACGTAATGGTAATACCACGTTCCTGTTCCTGCTCCATCCAATCCATCGTGGCAGCGCCATCATGGACTTCACCAATCTTGTGTGAGATACCAGTGTAAAAGAGGACACGCTCGGTCGTTGTCGTTTTACCCGCATCCACGTGGGCAACAATACCGATATTCCGGTATCGTTTAATGGGAGTTGTTCTTGGCACGTTGGAAATCCCTGTTAGTTATCTGGTTCAGTCAAACAGCGCAGCAGTTGTTGACGACGAATCTCTTCACAACAAACGGCTATCTGTACAACTTCTAAATGTAATCGAGTGTTTCTATTGCAAAAATCCAGTTCTAAGAATGTGCCTTAAGCGGCTTTCTGAAAACGGGCTCCTAGCAACAGGTTCCTAGAATCGAATCCTTAAAAACGATAATGCGCAAAGGCTCTGTTCGCCTCAGCCATTCTATGGGTATCTTCGCGCTTGCGAACTGCTGACCCACGACCTTCCGCAGCATCCATTAGTTCACCTGCAAGACGCATTGCCATGGATTTCTCGCCTCTTTTACGGGCAGAATCCACCAACCAGCGCATAGCGAGTGCAGTTCTTCGTGAGGGCCGAACTTCAACAGGAACCTGATAGGTTGCACCACCAACACGTCTTGATTTCACTTCGACAGAAGGCGCAATGGCTTCGAGTGCTGCATCAAATATCTCGATAGGATTACCACTGGTACGCTCCTTGATTCTATCGAGCGCACCATAAACAATTTTTTCAGCAACTGACTTTTTACCACTGACCATGACGTGATTCATGAATTTGGCCAGTACTTGATTGCCATATTTGGGATCAGGCAATATTTCCCGCTTGGCGGGGACTCTACGTCTAGGCATATCTCTATACTCTCTTCAGGTTATTCGAGATCCATTGCAAATGCGGGGACTCGACCTTACTCTGGCGACTATCAAAACGATCTAGAGACAGCCACCAGCATGATTTTGTTGTTGACCTTAGCCAACTCTTACACTGCGTTTGATTTACGCTTTTGGTCGTTTGGTACCGTACTTTGAACGACCTTGCATTCTATCTGCAACGCCAGTTGTGTCCAGCGTGCCACGGACAGTGTGATATCGCACACCAGGCAAATCCTTTACACGACCGCCACGGATCAACACAACAGAGTGCTCCTGCAAGTTGTGACCTTCACCACCAATGTAGGACGTCACTTCAAAGCCATTGGTGAGCCGTACACGACAAACCTTACGAAGCGCTGAATTAGGCTTTTTCGGGGTGGTTGTGTAAACACGCGTGCATACACCGCGCTTTTGGGGACATGCCTGCAAAGCAGGAACGTCACTCTTGGCGACTTTCCTTTTCCTCGGCTTTCGAACCAATTGATTGATTCTTGCCATATAACAGTAACTCCTGATTTCTTGCACTTAGTATTTAGTGACGAACTGTATTTAGTGACGAACTGTATTTAGTGACGAACAGTATCAAGTGGCTATCCGACCGGTTCTTTCTAGCGCACCGCCATAAGCGAGGCCGAATTCTAATGACCTCGCTTCAACGAGT
>CAZAZB010000029.1:5033-14818 GCA_964489485.1 uncultured Pseudomonadales bacterium
TTCTAGCGCACCGCCATAAGCGAGGCCGAATTCTAATGACCTCGCTTCAACGAGTCAACCAATAAGTTGACAGTCAACACCACCAACAGATTCATCGTCAGCTCATCTACTCACTTTCTGTGTTGAAAGCCTCGCTCAACGCCTGCTCCACCTCACTCAAACTCACTTTATGGGGCTCTTGCTTCGCTGCTTCTTTCTTAAGTCTTCTGTCTTCATGGTACTTGAGTCCGGTACCTGCCGGGATCAAACGTCCGACAATGACATTCTCTTTCAGGCCACGCAGGTAGTCTCTCTTACCAGTAACAGCCGCTTCTGTCAGTACGCGCGTTGTCTCCTGGAATGATGCTGCCGAGATGAAAGACTCAGTTGCGAGGGCAGCCTTGGTAATACCCAGAAGCACCCGATTACCTTTCACCGCCTGTTTCTTTTCCTCGGCAAGCCGATCGTTTTCTTCAAGGTAGCGTGTAAATTCAACCTGCTCGCCCTTAATCATCACCGATTCACCAGAATCACTGATCTCAACCTTACGTAGCATCTGGCAAACAATGACCTCAATGTGCTTGTCGTTGATTGTCACACCCTGAAGGCGGTAGACATCCTGAATTTCTTTAACAATATAGTTGGCCAGCGCATTAACACCTTTCAACCTGAGTATGTCATGGGGGTTTTCAGGACCATCGGATACCACTTCACCCTTCTCAACATTCTCACCTTCAAAGACCGTCATATGACGCCATTTAGGAATCAGGACTTCGTAATGATCTGAACCTTCAGGCAAATCACTCGTGTCAGCTGGCGTAATCACCAATCGACGCTTGCCTTTTGTTTCTTTACCAAAGCTTACGGTACCCGAGATTTCGGCGAGCACTGCTGCCTCTTTTGGCTTTCGAGCCTCAAACAGGTCAGCAACTCTTGGCAGACCACCCGTGATATCACGCGTTTTTGATCCTTCCTGGGGAATTCGAGCAATAACATCGCCTATGGCAATGTGATCACCATCTTCAAGACTCAAAATCGCATTGGCTTCCATGAAGTAGTGGGCAGGAACATCGGTACCAGCCAGAAGTAAGCTCTCTCCTTCATCATCAACCAGTCGAACCGCAGGCCGAACATCCTTACCAGACGATGGCCTATCTTTTGGATCAATGATCGAAATACTGGAAAGCCCTGTTAGTTCGTCAGTCTGGCGGCGAATGGTGACACCTTCATCCATGGACTCAAAGACCACTTTACCTTCAACTTCAGTCACAATGGGGTGAGTATGCGGATCCCAGTTAGCGATGATCTCGCCAGCTTCGATGTGTTCATCATTTCCTTTCTTGAGAACAGCACCATAAGGGAGTTTATATCGCTCTCTTTCCCGGCCTGTCTCATCTTCAACAACGGCGATCTCACCAGATCTGGATACAGCAACGAGTTCGCCACTCGCTTTCTGAATGGTTTTTAGATTGTGCAGCCTGATCATACCGGCATGTTTCACCTGAACATTATCAACCGCTGTTGCGCGCGATGCAGCACCACCAATATGGAAGGTACGCATGGTCAACTGAGTTCCTGGCTCACCGATAGACTGGGCTGCAATAACGCCAATCGCCTCACCGATATTAACCCGGTGGCCACGTCCAAGGTCACGTCCATAACACATACTACAGATACCATATCGTGTGTCACAAGAGATGGCGCTTCGCACCATAATCTCATCTACGCCCATATCCTCAAGTCGCTCAACCCATTGCTCATCAATCATGGTGCCCTGCGGAATGAGCACTTCATCGCCTGCCGCGTCAAATACATCAACAGCAACAACACGACCTAGCACTCGAGCACCCAAGGCCTGGACCACATCACCGCCTTCGATAACGGCGGTCATCAGCATGCCTCGTTCCGAGCCACAGTCAGTTTCAGTGACAACCAGGTCTTGTGCCACATCAACCAGTCGACGCGTCAGGTAACCGGAGTTAGCAGTCTTCAGCGCAGTATCTGCAAGACCTTTTCGAGCACCGTGTGTCGAAATAAAGTACTGCATTACCGATAGACCTTCACGGAAATTTGCCGTGATTGGCGTTTCGATAATCGAGCCATCTGGCTTGGTCATCAAACCCCGCATACCGGAAAGCTGCCTGATCTGCGCGGGGGAACCCCGTGCGCCAGAATCGGAATACATATAAACACTGTTGAAGGACACCTGCTCTTCTTCTTCGCCCTTACTGTTCAGTACAGTTTCTTTACTGAGCGTATCCATCATCGCAGTACCGACAAGATCGTTAGCACGAGTCCAGATATCAATGACTTTATTATACTTCTCACCCTGGGTAACAAGACCTGACGCAAATTGGGATTCAATCTCCCTGATCTCTTCTTCAGCTTCAGCAATAATACTTGCCTTCTCTGCCGGGATGACAAAGTCGTCCACACCAATTGACGCCCCGGAACGTGTTGAATATTCGTAACCCATGTACATGAGCTGGTCAGCAAATATAACCGTGTCTTTCAATCCAACTGTTCTATAACAGAGATTGATCAAACGAGAGATATGCTTATTGCCCATGGTTTCATTGACATGCTTGTAGGCAAGACCTTCAGGGACTATTTCATAAATCAACGCACGACCAACTGTTGTGTCATGCAGCGATGTTGTGACTTCAACGTCGCCATTTTCCTGTTTAATGGATTCTGTGATTCGCACTTTCACTTTAGCCTGTAGGCCAACTTTGCGGCTCTTGTAGGCACGACCCACTTCCTCTAAATCTGCGAAGACCATGCCTTCACCAAGATCGTTGATTCGCTCTCGCGTCATCCAGTAAACCCCAAGAACAACATCCTGGGATGGGACGATAATTGGCTCACCATCGGCGGGCAACAACACGTTATTGGTCGACATCATCAATGCACGGGATTCTAGCTGCGCTTCAAGTGTCAACGGTACGTGTACTGCCATCTGGTCACCGTCGAAGTCAGCATTGTAGGCTGTACAAACGAGCGGGTGGAGCTGGATTGCCTTGCCTTCGATGAGTACCGGCTCAAATGCCTGGATACCCAGTCGATGGAGTGTCGGTGCACGATTCAGCAAGACAGGGTGTTCACGAATAACATCTGCCAGAATATCCCAGACTTCTGCTGTTTCCCGCTCAACCATCTTCTTGGCTGCTTTGATGGTCGTCGCAAGACCACGGGCCTCAAGCTTGCCGAAGATAAACGGCTTGAACAGTTCCAGCGCCATCTTCTTGGGAAGGCCACACTGGTGCAATCGAAGTGACGGACCGACGACAATGACCGAACGACCTGAGTAATCGACTCGTTTACCGAGCAGATTCTGACGAAAACGACCTTGCTTACCTTTGATCATGTCGGCAAGTGATTTCAATGGCCGTTTGTTTGTACCCGTAATAGCACGACCTCGTCGACCATTATCCAGAAGCGCATCGACAGCTTCCTGAAGCATACGCTTTTCATTTCTGACGATGATGTCAGGTGCCGAAAGGTCCAGCAGTCGCTTCAGACGATTATTTCTGTTGATGACCCGGCGATACAAATCATTTAGATCGGAAGTTGCAAAACGACCGCCTTCAAGTGGAACAAGCGGACGAAGATCTGGTGGCAATACAGGCAGTACAGTGAAGATCATCCACTCTGGCTTATTGCCTGACTTAACAAAAGCTTCCATCAGTTTGAGACGCTTGCTTAACTTTTTAATCTTGGTTTCAGAATTTGTCTGCGGCAGTGCTTCACGGATAAGAGCGATCTCGTCGTCAATATCCATGTCTTTCATTAGATCCTGGATCGCTTCGGCGCCCATCTTCGCTTCAAATTCGTCGCCAAATTCTTCCAATGATTCGTAGTACTGCTCGTCCGTCAGCAACTGACGTTTTTCGAGTGTTGTCAGACCTGGGTCAACCACAACAAAAGATTCGAAATAGAGCACGCGCTCGATGTCGCGTAATGTCATATCCATTAACAAGCCAATCCGACTTGGTAGTGACTTCAAAAACCAGATGTGAGCAACCGGACTGGCAAGCTCAATATGTCCCATGCGTTCGCGACGAACTTTGGCCAGTGCAACTTCAACACCACACTTCTCGCAGATCACACCACGATGCTTTAAGCGTTTGTACTTACCACATAAGCATTCATAGTCTTTATTGGGCCCAAAAATTTTCGCACAAAATAGCCCATCACGTTCTGGCTTAAACGTTCTGTAGTTAATGGTCTCTGGCTTCTTAACTTCACCATATGACCAGGATCGAACCATCTCCGGAGATGCGAGACCGATTCTTAAGGAATCAAATTCTTCTGACTGTCCTTGCGCTTTGAGTATGTTCAGCAAGTCTTTCAAGTCTTTCCTCCAATCTGGGCTCAATGCCCAGCTAATATTTGAATGCTATATCGCTAATGCGTAATCTGAAAATTCAGCTCTGACTATCTAATCGGTTTCCAATTCGATATCGATACCCAGGGACCTGATTTCCTTAACCAGTACATTAAACGACTCAGGCATACCCGGTTCCATTCGATGATCTCCATCCACAATGTTCTTATACATTCTGGTACGACCATGTACATCATCGGATTTGACTGTCAGCATTTCCTGCAAGGTGTAAGCTGCGCCATAGGCTTCCAGCGCCCAGACTTCCATCTCTCCAAACCGCTGCCCGCCAAACTGCGCTTTACCACCAAGTGGTTGCTGGGTAACGAGGCTATAAGATCCTGTTGAGCGAGCGTGCATCTTGTCATCGACAAGGTGATTCAGCTTCAGCATGTACATGTACCCGACAGTAACTGGGCGTTCAAACTGTTCGCCGGTACAACCGTCGTATAACATGGTCTGCCCATCTTCTGGCAATCCAGCAAGCTTGAGCATGCCTTTGATCTCAGTTTCAGACGCACCATCGAAGACGGCCGTTGCCATCGGCACACCGGCACGAAGGTTGCCAGCCATCTCAATGATCTCTGCATCTGTAAAAGAATCAAGATCTTCGACTCGACCACTCTGGTTATAAATTTTATCCAGGAATTCCCGAACGACTGCGACTTCACGCTGCGCATCCAACATTTGGCCAATCTTCTTGCCCAACCCGTCGGCAGCCCAACCCAAATGCGTTTCAAGTATCTGACCAACATTCATTCGCTTCGGTACGCCCAGTGGATTTAGAACGATATCAATAGGCTCACCGTCTTCGTCATATGGCATGTCTTCTACTGGCTTGATAACAGAGATAACACCCTTGTTACCATGACGACCAGCCATCTTGTCGCCAGGCTGAATGCGTCGTTTGATCGCGAGGTACACTTTGACGATTTTAAGTACACCGGGTACGAGATCATCGCCACTTTCGAGTTTGCGCTTGCTTTCTGCAAACTCTTCATCGAGCTCTGCGCGTCGCTCTTTCAATCGCTTGTCAGCATGTTCCAGCAAATCATTCAATGAGTCCACTTCAAGCCGAAGCTTAAACCAATCGTCAGATGGCAAGCCACCCAGATAGTCATTGGTGACCTTGTCACCCTTCTTCAGATCAGGACCAGCAATCACCTTCTTTCCAATAAGGGAATGAGCCAGACGTTCAAAAGTCGCTGTTTCAATGATTCGGAATTCTTCTTCAATATTCTGTCGAACCTGCTCCAGCTCCCGGTGCTCAATATCCAGTGCTCGCTGATCCTTGTCGATTCCATCCCGCGTAAAGACTCGAACATCTATAACGGTACCGTTATAACTGCTCGGTACTCTAAGCGAAGTATCTTTTACGTCAGACGCCTTCTCACCAAAAATAGCTCTCAGCAACTTTTCTTCCGGGGTTAGCTGTGTCTCGCCTTTGGGCGTGACTTTACCCACGAGAATATCACCGGCTTCTACTTCAGCACCGATGTAAACAATCCCCGATTCATCCAACTTTCCCAGGGCACCTTCGCCAACATTGGGAATGTCACAGGTTATTTCCTCTGACCCGAGCTTGGTATCCCGCGCGATACAGGTAAGCTCCTGAATATGGATGGTGGTGAACCGTTCTTCTTTGACAACCTTCTCTGAAATCAAAATTGAGTCTTCGAAGTTGTAACCATTCCAGGTCATGAAAGCGATGCGCATATTCTGACCTAGTGCCAACTCGCCTGTATCTATAGAAGGTCCGTCAGCCAGTACATCATTCTTGGAAACAACATCGCCTTCCTGGACAAGAGGCTTTTGATTAATACAGGTATTCTGGTTAGAACGCGTGTACTTCGTGAGGTTGTATATATCGACACCTGCCTCACCACTTTCTGTTTCAGCATCATTGACTCGAACAACGATACGACCCGCATCCACTGTTTCGATAACACCACCACGATCAGCGACGACACAAACACCGGAGTCATGAGCAACGGTTCTCTCCATACCTGTTCCAACAAGCGGCTTCTCTGCGCGTAGCGTGGGTACCGCCTGACGTTGCATGTTTGAACCCATCAGTGCCCTGTTTGCGTCATCGTGTTCCAAAAATGGAATCAATGAGGCGGCAACAGATACAACCTGCTGCGGAGACACGTCCATGAAATTAACGCTCTCACGGGGCATTTTGGTGAATTCACCCAGATGCCTTACATCGACCAGATCATCTTCCAGTTTGCCTTTGCTATCAATGGCGACGCTCGCCTGAGCGATGACAAAATCACTTTCTACAATCGCGGAGAGATACTCGATCTCGTCCGTAACTTTGCCGTTTTCCACCTTCAGGTATGGACTTTCAAGGAAGCCATAAGAATTTGTCGTCGCGTAGGTGGCCAGAGAGTTAATCAAACCAATGTTTGGACCTTCAGGTGTCTCAATTGGGCAAACCCGACCATAGTGTGTTGGGTGAACGTCACGCACTTCAAATCCTGCTCGTTCACGGGTCAAACCACCTGGCCCCAATGCAGAAATTCGACGCTTGTGCGTCACTTCAGACAATGGATTATTCTGATCCATAAATTGTGACAACTGCGACGAACCAAAATATTCTTTGACGGCTGCAGCAACGGGTTTTGCGTTAATGAGATCCTGAGGCATCAGCCCTTCAGATTCAGCAAGGCTCAAACGCTCCTTAACGGCACGTTCCACACGAATCAATCCTAGACGGAAAGCGTTACCCGCCATTTCACCAACGGAGCGAACACGCCGATTTCCGAGGTGATCAATGTCATCGACGGTGTCCCGACCATTTCGAATGTTGATCAAACACTTCAGGACATCGATGATATCTTCATTGCCAAGTGTGCCCTGGCCTGTTTCTTCTTCTCGACCAAGACGACGATTAAACTTCATTCGGCCGACCGCAGTCAGGTCATAACGTTCTGGCGCAAAGAACAGGTTGGTAAACAGGTTCTCAGCCGCTTCTTTGGTTGGCGGTTCGCCTGGTCGCATCATTCTGTAAATTTCAACCAGCGCTTCCAGACGGTTGCTCGACGGGTCCACATTCAATGTATCAGATATCCAGGGACCATGATCGAGATCATTTGTATAGATAGTTTTAAAATTCTTCACTTCAAGACCGCGAAGTTGCTCAAGCGTTTCCTCGGTGATTGATGTGTTACAGGGAACAACAATCTCGCCTGTCTCCGAATCGATAATATCTTCCGCCAGAACATGTCCACAGACATACTCAGCGGGCACATCGAGTTGTGTTAGTTTCGCTTTCTCTAGTTCACGAATGTGTCTGGCGGTAATTCGTGTGCTTTCTTCGACGATAATCTTGCCGGATTTCGTTGTAATGTCGAATCGTGCTGTTTCACCTCTCAATCGGTTGGCGATCAACTCTAACTCGTAACCATCTTCTGTAAACTGAAAGGTATCAGTATCAAAAAATTCATCAAGAATTTCCTGAGAACTATATCCAAGTGCTCTCAACAAAATTGTCGCAGGTAATTTCCTTCTTCTGTCGATACGTACAAATACACAGTCCTTCGGATCGTATTCGAAATCCAACCAGGATCCGCGCATAGGAATAACGCGGGCGTTATACAATAATTTACCTGAGGAGTGCGTTTTACCTTTATCGTGGTCAAAAAATACACCCGGCGATCTATGGAGTTGTGAAACGATTACCCGCTCAATACCATTAATGACAAAAGTACCATTGTCAGTCATCAATGGGATCTCACCCATATAGACTTCCTGTTCTTTAATATCTTTAATCGCCTTGTTGGCGGAATCTCTATCGTAAATAATTAGCCTGACTTTCACCCTAAGCGGTGCAGCGTAGGTTACGCTTCGCAGCTGGCATTCCTTAACGCCAAAAACAGGCTTGCCAAGGCGATAGCTAACATACTCCAGACCTGCATTTCCGGAATAGCTGACGATGGGAAAAACTGACTTGAAGGCGACGTGCAAACCTTCAGCAATTCGGTCTTTCGGATCAGTCTTATCTTGTAAAAACTGCTTGTAGGATTCCACTTGAATCGCGAGCAGGTAAGGAATGTCCATGACTCGCGGCAACTTGCCGAAATCCTTACGAATACGCTTCTTCTCTGTGTACGAATAGGCCATCAACGCCTCCAGGCTAGATCAATTAACGAAACACTTTCGTGTTTGTAAACCACAGAAAGACAAGTGGCGCAAAGCCACCTGCCTTCCGTGTATTCCAGGAATAACTATTTCTTGTCGGGAGCTAAAGACCGAAAAGACTGCTTCAACCAGAAGTAGTCCTACCAATGTCCTGACGATATTCAAATTCTGCATCTACGATTCAAATATTGACCCTTCCAAACAGAAAATTATTATTACCCTTATTACTTAAGCTCTACGCTCGCACCGGCTTCTTCAAGTTGTTTCTTGAGATCCTCGGCTTCATCTTTGCTTACGCCTTCCTTGACTGTAGAAGGTGCGTCGTCAACGAGACCTTTCGCATCTTTCAATCCAAGACCGGTAATAGATCGAACAACTTTAATTGCGTTAACTTTCTTCTCACCAGCAGCGGTGATTATAACGTCGAATTCAGTCTGTTCTTCAACGGCAGCAGCGTCACCGCCACCACCCGCAGCAGGTGCTGCAACAGCGGCTGCTGCTGAAACACCAAATTTTTCTTCCATTGCTTCAACGAGCTCAACAACGTCCATGACGCTCATTTCTGCAATTGCATTCAAAATATCATCTTTAGACAATGACATGAGTCCTATCTCCAATTTATCTTTATAAAGTTAAGCGGCTTCTTGTTTCTGGTCACGAACAGCAGCAACAACACGAGTTACCTTGGCTGGAACATCATTTAATGTTCTTGCCAACTTGGTAACTGGCGCCATCATCACGGCCATCAGCAATGAAATTGCCTGGTCTCGTGTCGGTAATTTTGCGAGCGCATCAATCTGTTCCGCTGGAAGCATCTTGCCTCCCACACTCAGCGCCTTAATCTCAAACGCTTCAACATCCTTGGCAAAATCCTTAAACACCCGGGCCGCTGAGCCTGGATCTTCAATGGAAAATGCAACGATATTGGGTCCAAGCAGGGCATCACTCAGGCACTCAAACTCTGTACCTTCAAATGCTCGTCTGGCCAATGTGTTGCGAATTACTCTCACTTCAACACCCGCTTCGCGGGCTGATTTCCTGAGAGACGTCATGTCATCTACCGAAACACCCCGGTAGTCCGCCATGACGGCAGAAAGCGCCTTGCTTGCTGTTTCATTCACTTCAGCAACAATCGCCTGTTTCTCTTTAAGTCCTATAGGCACAATTTTGTACTCCTCGACTCGTTACATATCCCATCATCTTGCACCTGACAGGTTCCTCACGGCGATAAGATCCAAATCAAACTGAATCGGGTTCACCGTCTGCGCGGGCTTGT
>CAZAZB010000029.1:14918-17732 GCA_964489485.1 uncultured Pseudomonadales bacterium
AAAGAGGCGTCTGGCTATCGGGCCTGCGGTCTTTGACGAGCCCTGACGACCAATAAAATCTCATCGGAATCAGGTACCCCAAAGTCTTTCTAAAACTTACAAACCTGACCATCAGAATTTGTTAAATCTTTCTGGCCAGGATTCTCACTCTAATCTATTGTTCTAATCTAATGCTTTATAAACCATTGCTCTAAACCGGGCAGCTCTAGACTTCCAGAGACGCCTGATCAATCGGAATACCTGCACCCATCGTGGTGGAGAGCACAATTTTCTGTAGATAGGTACCTTTGGCAGATGCAGGCTTCACCTTCTTCAGGTCTGCAATCAATGCTTCAATATTTTCCTTGATCGCTGTTGCTTCAAAGCCAACCTTGCCAACACCGCCATGGACGATGCCATTCTTGTCTGTTCGATAACGAACCTGACCTGCTTTGGCATTTTTAACAGCCTCTGCAACATTCGGTGTAACCGTGCCAAGCCTTGGATTAGGCATCAAACCTCTTGGCCCAAGAATCTGCCCTAGTTGCCCAACGACCCGCATAGCATCAGGTGTCGCAATTGCCACATCAAAATCCAGATTACCTTCCTTGATAGATGCTGCCAGATCATCCATGCCGACAATATCGGCACCTGCCGCTGTTGCTGCTTCGGCATTGTCGCCCTGGGCGAAGACTGCAACTCGCACATCTTTACCAGTACCATTTGGAAGAACAGTTGCGCCACGCACAACCTGGTCTGATTTCTTTGGGTCAACACCAAGATTAATGCTTACGTCGATCGATTCGGTAAACTTCACTGAAGACAGATCGGTCAGCAGTGTGACCGCTTCATCAATTGGATAAAGTTTCCCGGCCTCTATCTTTTCTTTAAAATTTCGTACGCGTTTACTGTCCTTGCTCATACCACGCCCTCCGTTTCAATACCGGCACTTCGCGCACTACCTGCAATGGTGCGCACAGCGGCATCCATATCTTTCGCTGTTAAATCGGGAAGTTTCGCTGTTGCGATTTCTTCAAGTTGTGCACGATTCACCTTGCCAACTTTATTGGTGTGAGGCTCGCCGCTCCCCTTTGCGATGCCAGCTGCCTTGCGTAACAAAACGCTCGCAGGCGGTGTCTTCTTGATAAAGGTAAAACTCTTGTCGCTATAGACAGTGATTACCACAGGCACTGGCATTCCAGCTTCCATGGATTGGGTTTCTGCATTAAACGCCTTGCAGAATTCCATAATATTTACGCCGTGCTGACCCAGGGCTGGACCTACGGGCGGACTTGGGTTTGCCTGACCTGCAGGTACCTGCAGTTTGATATAGGCATCAATCTTCTTGGCCATGTCTCAATCCTCAATGTGGGTTCAAACCCTTCCCGGCATCGCTATTTTGTTTAGCGATCCTGTCAGGTCCCCATAAATAGTCATGGCCGGCTAAAGCCATTCCTAAATTAGTATTCTCTGGCCTAGCCTTTCTCGACTTGACCAAAATCCAATTCAACCGGTGTCGACCGGCCAAAAATTGTTACCGCGACGTGCAAACGGCTCTTCTCATAGTTGACTTCCTCAACGACGCCATTGAAGTCATTGAAAGGACCGTCAACAACTCTAACCAGTTCACCTGGCTCAAATACTGTTTTCGGTGTTGCGTGTTCGGTTCCTGCCTGGACACGCTGCAAGATCGCAGCCGCTTCCTTATCCGAGATTGGCGCTGGCTTATCTGCCTTACCGCCGATAAAACCCATCACGCGCGGCGTTTCCTTCACCATGTGCCAGGTATCATCATTAAGCTCCATCTCAACCAGAACATACCCCGGAAAAAACTTTCGCTCACTCCGCCTTTTCTTACCAGCACGCATCTCTACCACTTCTTCCGAGGGTACGATTACTTCGCCGAAATAGTCACCCAGACCCGAAAGCTCGATGCGCTCATTAATCGCACGCATCACCTGCTTCTCGTAACCGGAATAGGCATGAACTACATACCATCTTTTTTCCAACCTGCTCTCCTAATCTTGGCGGCTAGCCTATCATTCCCTGAACGGCCCAACTCAAACCAGAGTCCAGACCCCATAGAATCAACCCGACGAATATAACAACGGCAACAACAATCAATGTTGTCTGTGTCGTCTCTTGCTTGGTCGGCCAGACCACTTTTCTTACTTCAACCCTGGCTTCTTTGGCCAGATCCCAGGCTGCCCGACCTTTCTCGGTCTGCAAACCTACCGCAACAACCAACCCAGCCACAACGACACCGGCAAGGGCCCGATACAGCAGAGTTACCGCTGCATAATATGTATTTGCGTAAATACCAGCAGCCACGATCGCGACAACCAACAGCCATTTGGCCGTATCAAGTCGATAAGTTGTCTCTTCTACTTTTGTGCTCATTTACTCGCTCTTCCAAACACTCTGGCTGCTTACTTTCAATATTCTGGTCGTTGTCATGGCAGGCCAGGAGGGAATCGAACCCCCAACCTGCGGTTTTGGAGACCGCTGCTCTGCCAATTGAGCTACTGGCCTATCTCACAAAAAAAGGTCAAAATTTTCTTCCAAATGCCTACCGTCACTTTCTGATCACCTCTTAGACAAAGTAATTGAATGGGTATCGAAAACGGCGACATCTAAAAGAATGTTCTCCTATAAGGCAGTTCCTGCAAAAACAACGATCTAAACAATGAATCTTATTGAAAGCACCTGACCAACTACACCGGCCTGATGTCGAAACGCCCGACACAAATACCCGGCGTTCGTTATACCTTACCCAGAAGACTTATCCTGGAATCCTATGCTGATATCTTGGTCACAACTCCGGCACCCACGGTT
>CAZAZB010000030.1:0-17712 GCA_964489485.1 uncultured Pseudomonadales bacterium
TGGGTACAAAACTTACAACAGTTCTCCTGGTCGCTGGAAACCACACAAAACAGACTATTAGGGAAGCTCCAGACAGCCAGTGCCGAAGTCTTTAATCTTGGTAATACACTAAATGAGACGACAAAGACGCATTATTCATTTCGTGATGTGGCTTATCAAATTGCAACGGGAAGGCTCAAAGAAGCATTTTTCGCGGCCGGGTTCTAAATACTGCCAAGACCCATGAGCGATCCCCAGGTCGCTATTTTCGGTAGAGTCATGTTTGATCTCTAACACTCGTTTCCAACGCCTGTATCTCCTCAACGACAGACTTTAGAGACTCAAACACCTTTTTATATTTGGCATCCTCTTCCTCATCCTTGCCCGGTTGATAATCCGCGGGTACTTTGGCATAGGGATCACGCCGAAGTTTATCCAATTGATTCAGTAGTTCACCGTGCCGGCGGCGTTGTTTGAGCGTCATTTTCCACATGGCTGCATGCTACCATGGTTCCTGCATTCCTCTCCTATCTCGTGTTATTTCTCGCATCATTATCCGACTGGTTGATCATCTAGACTATTGACCATCTGGACTATCGACAAAACCCAATGTTCGGGATAGTCTTCAGTGACCTACTCATTTTGAGCGACTAATACAGGTTCCAAAAGCACCCTAATAACGAGACAAAGGCTATGACACACTACGACCTCATTATCCGCAATGGACAAGTTATCGATGGATCTGGCGGCGCCGCCCAGCAGTGTGATATTGCCATCAAGGATGGCTGCATCGCAGTCATACAGGAAAATCTAACAGCCACAGCTGAAACTGAAATAGATGCCACAGATCGCATTGTCACACCCGGATTCGTCGATGTTCATACGCACTACGATGGACAGGCAACCTGGGATACTCATTTGAACCCTTCATCGAACCTCGGCACAACGACAGTTGTCATGGGAAATTGCGGCGTTGGTTTCGCACCTTGCCGTCCGAAGGACCATGATGTGATGATCGAACTGATGGAAGGCGTGGAAGAAATACCCGGCACTGCCATGGCGGAAGGATTGCCCTGGACCTGGGAGAGTTTCCCCGAGTATCTCGACACAATTGATGGAATGAAACGAGACATTGATGTTGCAGCTTTATTTCCACATGGTCCCCTGCGGGTTTATGTGATGGGCGAAAGAGCTGTCAATCGCGAAGCAGCAACCGCCGAGGATATTGCAGAAATGAAACGTTTACTGGCAGAGGGGATAAAAGCTGGCGGTGTTGGGTTTTCTACTTCACGCACATTAGTCCATCGCACGAGTAAGGGTGAACTCATTCCCACCTACAAGGCAGCCACAGAAGAACTCAAACAACTCGGCGAGACATTGTCTGGCGATGACGGCAGTGTCTTTCAACTCATTTCTGACTGGCAGGACGTGAATGACGAGTTCAGCATCTTGCGAAACACCAGTGAAAAAACAGGTGCCAAGGGAACCTTCACACTGCTCCACCTCGACAACCAGCCAACCTTGTGGAAACAACAGCTCAACCTTATAGAGGCTGCGCAGAAAGATGGCCTGGATATTCGTGGTCAGGTACTTTCCCGACCGGTAGGGATGCTGATGGGTCACCCTGCATCCATGAGTCCGTTTTCACCGCGTCCGACTTATCGATCGATCCAGGATCTGCCCTGGGATGAATTGATCGCTGAACTGGGCAAACCAGAAATTAAGGCAAAGATACTTTCTGAATCCATTGAACAACCTCACATATTCGTCAAGATCTTCAACGAGCGATTCGACAAGATGTATCCATTACAGGAGCCTATTGAATATTTTCCAGCGGTTGGTAGCTCGATCGCCGATGAAGCGGCCAGAGCGGGCGCTGATCCAGCAAGCTGGCTTTATGATTACTTGCTGGGAAATAACGGCAATAATCTGATTTACATTCCCGCTGCCAACTTCTCGGAATCTACACTTGAACTACTCGGCCATCCTTTCACCGTATCCGCGCTTGGTGATGGTGGTGCACACGTTGGGTCAATCTGTGATACAAGTGCGAATCTATATGTGCTCACCAAGTGGGTTAAGGAGCGAAAGGCATTCAAGCTGGAACAGGCCATTCACATGCTCACACGCCAACCTGCCGAACTCTATTCATTAAAGGATCGCGGGCTACTTAAAGTGGGAATGAAAGCGGATATCAACATCATTGATTTCGACGCGCTGGCATTGAAGACACCGCATATCGTTCACGACCTGCCTGCTGGTGGAAAGCGGTTCCTGCAAAATGCAACCGGCATTCAGGCAACGATTGTTTCCGGTGAGATCATCTATCAAAACGGTATCGCGACAGGTGCGCTGCCAGGGAAACTGGTACGTGGGCAGCAAGCCGATCCGTGTTCTGCCTGACAATGGGTTTGTATGATTGTGGTTCCCGTTGGAATACAGTCAGCCCCGAGTACAGGAATTGATCTGGCGGCGTCACATTCCTCTTAGCTTGTATATCGCCCGAATATCAATTGAGCAGAGGCACGAATCATCTTTCAGATCAAAGAGATTGACTCGTGCATCAACAAATTCGTGCCCCTTTTTATTGAAAAGATCCGTTATTTCCATCTCTGCAAGAATCTCGGTTCCCAGGGGAATTCGGGCATGGTTCTGCGAACGGGTTTCCAAATGCAACCAGGGGTTCATATAGGCATTTCGCGATAAAACCCAGTTGGAACAACCCAGGATTAAAGACATATTCGCGTAGCCTCCTCCATCTTTCCCGGTATTCAATAATGCAGGCATTTTGCCGGGATCACGCAGGTAAGTTGCCATCGGATGTTCACGGTCCCACCGGTAACGAACAGCGAGACAACCCTCGGTCATGAGCTTCTGCATATTATCCGGCGTGGCGATGGGCGCTTTTGTCTCTTTGTTTGCAAGCGCATCACCTCTGCGTGTGGGAGCGGCATCGCCAAGGTCCGGCAAACTGACTTCTGCTGTCGCACTTTCGGTTCCGTCCGGGCGAAACAGCTTCGCTGCAAACGCCTTGTCAGATATTGTGTTCACTTCAACACAAAATACCTCTTCATCATAGAGTGGTGATGCCACCCGGACGTGCGCAAATCCACGATCAAGCCAATCTTCACCCCAATATTCGAGTGCCGGATGTATCAGATAGGCCGATACGGTGACACCGGGTACCAGACCGCCCGTAAAACCAAGATCCCTGGCGATCTTGTCACCATGGATCTCATTCTCGGAATCAGGGACTTGATTAAACGCCGTTCCAGACCAGCCAGCTATCATGTCTTAGCGCCTCCAATATTGTCGTCTGCAGGGTTCTCTTTAGTTAAATCATTTTCCATCAATCGCATTTTGTAGAATGCCAATATCTCATCCAGCGCCGCGCGTGTTGGCTCCCCTTCCTCATCAATTAGATGCATAGTAACAACACTATGAGGCGGCATGAGGGCATCTGGCGCAGCGGCACTGTCTGGCAGTGTGGTTCCCTTAAACCGATCGCCCAGTGCTTCTTCATAGTCTTCAAATCTTTCTGCCTTGCAGGCTCCATCACCTGCAAAACGATACGCAAGGACAGTGAGATCTTCGTTGTCCAGTCGGTCCTTCACGCAACGTAAATCCTCTGGTGAGATATGCATACCGCCTTTTTGAAATAGCGGCAAGGAGGGCTGAGCTAAAACCGGTGCAACTACCGATTTTTCAACCATCATGGACAAGGCGAAATTTCCGGTGAAACACATACCGATAGCACCTACACCCTTACCACCACACTGGGGGTGAACATGGGCAGCGAGCGCTCGCAACCAATCAACCAAAGGGCTGGTCTTATTAGCCGCAAAAGCATGGAACTCCCGACTGATACAGGCACGGGCAATGGATTTAACCGCATATCCAATGCTCGGCGGTTTGCCTACCTCACCGAACATGTGGGGCATCCAAACGGTGAAGCCTGCATCACGAACCCTGCGAGCAAAATTGACGACTGCATCATAGATACCTGGCATCTCGGACATCACAATGACTGCAGGACCTGTTCCTGACGTAAACACAATCTTTGTTTGACCGAGGAAGGTCATTTCCTGCTCATCAAAATCTGACATTCCATCAGACGCTATCAGGTTCTCGCTCATGTCTTCCTTCATGGTAAATAGCCTGTTTTCTCTCGTTAGTTAAATCTCTCACAGGTGAAACGCACCGTTAGTTGGGTGTGCTGTTAGTCTGGCACTCTATTTGTGGCGTGCACAGACAGTACATAGTGTCGCCAACAATGTCTAACAATTTGACCTCGATCACGTCGGCTATAAAACCACGGCTGTTGACCGTTGCAGCCTCCGTCAATGAAGAGTAGTCTCAAGTGATCGACTTCCACCCGCCTGGAGAGCAAGCATGAGCGAGCCCGTTAAATACATCGATCGGACAAGGGACTACTATCTCTCGCAGGGTTACAAAAAACCGTATCAGTGGGCTCACTTCGAAGACATTCCATTCACACCACTTGCTAAACCTTTGGCAGAGTCACGTGTGACACTGGTTTCTACCAGTGATGTCGCTGTTCGGGCGATAGATGGCGACGGGCGTGACAAAGCCAACGAACTGCTGATTGGAAATGCCTATAGTATTCCAACAGATACGCCTGAATCGCTTCTTTTTAGCAGGCAGGAGCACTACGACAAATACGCCACGCACCTGGATGATGTGAACTCTTACTTTCCCATCACCCGATTGCAGGAAAAAGTAAAAGAGGGGCGAATTCAAAGCATGGCAGCACGCTGCCACGGCGTCTACACAGCCTACAGCCAGAAAAAAACATTGGAAGTTGATGCGCCGGAGGTACTGAAACGGTGCAGGGAAGATGAGGTAGACATTGCCGTACTCACGCCTGTGTGACCCGTTTGCCACCAGACCGTGAGTCTGGTTGCGCGTTACCTTGAAGCGAATGGTATTCCAACAGTGCTCATAGCAACTGCCCGAGATATCGTCGAATATTGCGGCGTCCCAAGGCTGTTGTTTGTTGACTTCCCGTTGGGTAATCCCTGTGGCGTTCCTTTCGATATCGGGATGCAATCCAGCATTCTGGATATCGCGCTAAACATGCTGGAAACCGCGGAAGTAGCAGGTACAACAACAATTGCACCCTATTCCTGGCCAGAAGGAGACCAATGGAAGAAGACAATTTTCACAGAGGAACAGCCTTTTCTGGAAGGAGAGGCCTATGATAACTGGATGGCTGCGAAGAAGCGTTATCGGCAGCAGAAAGAAGAAAACGATAAATAACAAGCATCTTATGGTTAGAAAAATAATTGTCTATTCCACCCCGCTCTGCGCACCCTGCGATGTATTGAAGCGGATACTGACAACAGAAGGATTCGAATTTGAGGTGAAAGACCTGTTGGTGGACACGACTGCAGCAGAACTTGTCGAGGCGGCGGGTATTCGTAGCGTACCAGTACTTGGTATCGATGATGAGTTATTCGCTGGCGATGACCTCCAGCCCGAAAGGCTTGCTGCGATCCTTGATCTATAGCGGCGTTGCTATAGATCGTGATCCGAAGGTTCGTGATCCGAAGATTCGTGATCCGAAGGTTCGCGATCCAGAGGTTTGCGAGCCAGAGGTCCCTTCCTCTTCTAACTAATTCACGCCTCCTAAACACATTCTAAGGTGCAACATTTAACCATCCCAACGGAGTAACTCATGACGGATACCGAAGATTTCACAAGCAACATGAAAACTGAGCGACTGAATGAACTCGCATTCTCCTTCAAGAAAACCGGCGCAATGGTACTGGCGCTTGAGCTGTCTCTCTTTACAAAAATTGATGATGGCCACGACACAGCAACGAAACTCAGCAAGGAACTGGATCTCGATCAGGAAATGGTGGATCGCCTGGTCACCACCTGCAAGGCAATGGATCTAATACGAGAGACAAATGGGGCGTTGGAGAATTTCAGTGATGTGTCCCGCTATTTGGTTAAAAGCAAGCCAACCTATTTCGGGCAGTATCTTATCTATCAACCCATTTCGGAATATGACGGATTCAAAGACCTGGCCCAGCACTACACCAAGCCCACCGGTGCGCCACCAGAGAAAAGTAACTATGAAGCGATGATGGAAGATGCGGACAAAGCAAGGCGATTTACAGAGGCTGGTTATAATGCATCACTCCCCCTTGCTCACAAGTTAGCAAAGTATTTCGACTTCTCCCGTTTTTCTCACTGGCTGGATGTCGCCGGTGGCTCCGGCTGTTACGCCATCGCCGCCTGTGAGAAAAATCCGTCGCTAAAAGTGACTATCCTGGACTTCCCGAATGTCACCAAAATTTCCAGAGAGTTCATCGCCAAACACAATCTGTCAGATCGCATAGACACAATGAATGGTAATTTCTTTGACACGCCGTTCCCTAAAGACTGCGACCTCATCAGCTTCATCACGCCTCTGCAAAGCTATGTTCCCCATGAGGTGATTGGATTACTGAAAAAATCCTATGACGCCCTGCAACCCGGCGGCATGCTCATGGTGATGGACTATATGTTGAACGATGATAAAGACGGTCCCCTTGATCCAGCGTTCCTGAACCTGAGCGGCATTCGAAATGGCCACTATACCGGGCGCGTACAATCCGGTCCGGAATACAGAGACTTCTTTGAAGAAGCTGGCTTCACCGACACCCATTCAGAATGGCTGATGCGACATCAACTGGGATTCGTTTATGGTACTAAGCCTGAATGAAACTTCCAAATGAAGACACCGGGACACCGGATGAAACACTGGCACTCAACGGGATAAAGGTACTTGATGTCGGAACAATGACCCCCGGAAAGTACTGTACCTATCTTCTTGCCAACCTTGGCGCGGATGTCATACGGGTGGAGCGACCTGTATCTGGAAAAAGAAAGATTAGCGATGAAGACCTCATCCTGAATCAAGGTAAACGATCCATCACCCTGAATCTCCGGGATGATCGGGGCAAAGCACTTTTCTTGAAGCTGGCAACAGAAACTGATGTGATCATCGAAGGCAACCGCCCCGGTGTCGCTGACAGAAATGGTATGGGTTACAAAGCTATTAAAGCCAAGAACCCTGCGATCATTTACTGTGCACTGTCAGGCTTTGGCGCAACGGGACCGCTCAGTCAATCGCCAGGCTATGATCTTCTCTTCATGGGTTTGTCGGGCATGTTAAGAACACTATCGGGTGAGCAGGCCGTTCCCATCAACCCACATACCTACATTGCAGATGGCGTTTCCGGATTAACCGCGGCTCATGCTATCTCTACTGCACTCCACCAAAGAAACCATACAGGTAAGGGAACATTTATAGATCTCGCCATGCTCGACAGCCTGTTTTCCTTGTTGGCGGTTTCCCATGGGACTCGCAAACTGTCTGAAAAAGACGTCCCCTTAACGGTCCCGTCGGAGCAACCTGCCTCCCCTGTCTATGACATCTACGCTGCAGCAGACGGCACATTTCTTGTTCTTGCTGCATTTCGCAAAACATCACAACAAGCATTGTTCAACCATCTGGGGCGAGGAGATTTGGTTAGTGGAGGGGCGACGTCTGACATTCGGGCATTTCTACGGGAAACATTCCGCATGAAAAGTGCCGAAGCCTGGGTAACAGAACTGACAGCGCTGGATATCGAAATTGGTGTTGTTAATCATCCGACTGACGCCTTTGACAACCCACAATTACGCTATCGTGGCATGATTGGGACTTCAACTGGAAATGGAACCGGGCAATTTGAGTTCATCCGACCCGCCATTCGCTCAGGTGAGGAAAATATCCGAGGCATACAGTCAATGGCACCGGCTATTGGTGAGCAGACCCATGACATTCTTGGAACACTGGGTATAACTGAAGCAGAAATCACCACCCTCATAGATGAAGGCGTGTGTTAAGAGACGGTCCATAGCTCGTAAACAGAAAGCACGCAAGCGATTAGAGCCCGGGACCGGGTTTCATTGGCGAACCATCTGTAAACCGCGACAAACGAAATCGGTCTAGATCATATTTCGGCGTGTTACCCATTACCATATTCGCCATGACGCGCCCTGCTCCAGGCCCAATTCCAAACCCATGGCCACTAAACCCCGTTGACAAAAATAGCCCCGGATAGGCTGCCACCTCATCCATGACAGGTACAACGTCCGGCGTCACATCAATCATACCTGCCCAGGTTTCCGCAAAGGGCACTTCGCCGAGTGAGGGTAAATATTTAATCAGTCCCCTTCGCATCCTTTTAACGGCATCAGCGGACGGTTCTGGGTTCAGAACCCTGGTCTTCTCAAAGGGTGAGACTTCATCCTCTTTCCATCGCCTCGTCGGAAACAATCTAGACAGTATATCGACACCAAGTTTAAGTTGAACTGTTCGTGTACTCTCCTTTAGCACTGGCAGAAAATTAAAAAAGTACCTGAAACTATCGCCGGAAATAAAGTGCTCATTAATACCGCCTGGCGCGATGGTATAACCGCCATCCCGACGCCGCCGAAATGCGATACCACCCCCGGCAGCATTTCCTGCAAACACATCAGCAGAGGGTTCTGTTCGGGCAACTGTCGCACGAACGGTAAGTTGAGGTAGTTTAACGCCGAGGTTTCCCATAAAGACGCTCGACCAGGCGCCGCCCGCACAAACGACAGACTGCGCCTTGACGAGACCCTGTTCCGTGACGATACCCGAGACATTACCTGCTTCCATATCAATGCTACGGACAGCGCAATTTTCGCGAACCAGCACTCCCTGACGTTGTAATGCCCTCGCTATTGCCGGTACTGCTGTAAATGGCTCCGCTCGTGCATCGCTGGGCGTACACAGTGCGCCCTTCCATTTTTCCGGATGGTCCTTGATTTGTTTCGCTATTTGATCACTCGATAACATTCGGCTATCAAGCTGATGTAAGTTCGCCACATCGAGCCACTTCTCCATTTCCTGCAACTCGGCATCGTTGCGGGCGAGGTACAGGATGCCCTGCCGGGTGAAACCAATGTCGTCACCAATCTCGGCATTGATTTCTTCCCAGAGGTTAATACTGTCCATCATGATGGGTAGCTCAGCTGCATCACGACCTTGCTGGCGAACCCAACCCCAGTTCCGGCTCGATTGTTCACCGGCTATCCTGCCTTTTTCACAGACCAATACACTGACGCCTTCCTTTGCCAGAAACCATGCGGTACAAATACCGGCAATGCCACCACCGATGATCGCCACATCGACAGATACAGGCAGCGGGTCCTGAAAATTGATCGGGCTTTGATCAGATATCATCGGCATTTGGATCACTCGATCTTATGACTGACGATCAATTGTCAGTCTATGTGTTTGAGAAACTGGCTCTTATCATGTTTCAATGGGCGCTCTCTTTCAATTACTGTTTCATCGCGGTTTCGACATCTATCCAGGATCCCATTCGGACACAAATTCGAAACCTAACCGATAAACAACGCCAATCAGGAATTCAACGATGCCACATGCGGATATTAACGGCGCAAAGCTCTGGTACGACATCATGGGAGAAGGCGAACCGCTACTGCTCCATCACGGTTATACCGCATCCAGGGTTAACTGGTTACCGGTTGCTGAGCGACTCAAAGAAAAATACAGGGTAATCCTGATGGAATGCCGGGGCACTGGCGAAAGTGAAGACACCGAAGATGGCTACACACTGGAACAGTACGCGTCCGATGTCATCAGTATGATGGATCATATCGGTGTGGATAAATTTACCTATGCTGGTCATAGCATGGGCGGTGGCATCGGTTTCTTACTGGGGTTAAACCACGCCGACAGGTTGAACCGTTTGATTTTAATGGCACCCATTCCAGCCGCCGGTATTGCTGGAGAGCCCAACAGGGAGATGCTCGCTGCAAGGCTCAAAGCGAGAGAGGATAATAATCGGGCACTGTTCAAAGCTGAAATGGAGGCCACACGATTCCGCCCGGATGTACAGACAGATGAGTGGTTTGAAAGCCGGGTAGATCACCTGATGCGGGTATCCGATGGTCATGTGGTCGGCGGAATGGAAACCATGCATGATCTCGATGTGGAGGAACAACTTTCCTCCCTCAAAGTGCCGACCTTGATGCTGTCAGGTGCTGTGGACGGTCTACTGCAAGCAAACCTGAATGACTTTATGCGTCTGCCGGATGCCAGCTTGCATGTATTTTCACGGGCTGGCCATGATGTTGCGATACACGAACCCGATGGCGTCAGTGAAGCAATTGATTCTTTTATCCAGCATGGCGCTGTAACGGCGGCAAAACTAATGGCTCAAGCACAAATTAAGTAAAATAACGCAGACAAACGAGCACTCCCTTGTGCGAGCACCTGAATAACCGGACCCACTTACAATATCAGGACAAAAAGGACAGAACACTAACACCCACTAATCTATCGCAGGTTACTAATGCAAATCTGCAACGAGGGCGTTACGGGTCGCGGCGTCAAGTATCAAATCATCGCAGGGAAATGCAGGGTGATCGACACCAAATGTAATTTCCGCACCGGACTTCGCCAAGTCAATCTTCGATTCGTCCAGTGGATAACGCATAAAATGAACAGCAGAGGTCTTATCGTCATTGCTTCGCTCCATATCCTCATCAGCAATGGGAAAGACCTTGTCAGCACCCTCGATCTGAACCCATATTTTGTCTTCAATACCAACAAGTTCAGTCAGTCGCTGCTTACGTTCTTCAACATCTTCATATTGAATGAGCAGTGTACACTTCCAGTTGCCACCATCCGGGATCAATGGGTTGTACGCATCCAGCTCTTCCTGAATGGCGGCTGCTTCAAATATTTTCTCTATCCGCAGCATTTCCTGAATCTGGTACTGGATCGTCTTTTCATCTTCAAAAATCAACAAAAGATGATCGCCGAGTTTTACCCGGCGACTCTCTTTATGTGCAAGAACCTCGGTACGAAAAGCATTCCTCTTTTCAGAGTATGCTTCAAGGCTCCATAAGTCGCTTCGTTCTAGCATTTGCTGAAATCCTGAAGTGACATTAGCTGTCGAGGTTATCCAGGGCTTTTTGGAACCGGTTTGCATGACTACGTTCTGCCTTGGCGAGAGTTTCAAACCAGTCAGCAATCTCATCATGGCCTTCTTCTTTCGCTGTGGCCGCCATCCCAGGATACATATCTGTATATTCGTGCGTTTCACCCGCAATGGCTGCTTTCAGGTTATCTCCGGTAGGACCAATGGGAAGACCTGTCGCAGGGTCGCCTGTTTCTTCCAGGTATTCAAGATGACCGTGAGCATGGCCGGTTTCGCCTTCAGCAGTAGAACGGAAAACAGCTGCAACATCATTAAAACCTTCAATATCAGCTTTTGCTGCGAAGTAAAGATAGCGACGATTCGCCTGTGACTCACCGGCAAATGCATCTTTCAGGTTCTGTTCGGTTTTTGAATCTTTAAGCCCCATGGTAGCTCCTGTTAACAAGTTATTTGACTATTAGGTAGTCGCAGCCTAGAGATTCTAAAAGGCATCGTCCAATGAATCTTTTCATTCGTGTCGATTGATAAAATCAATGGTCAATCTGGACTCATTGTACTGATTCAATTCCAAGCAATTCTTTCTTGGACGCTTGAAAATACCGATCTAATGACTGCCACATGACGCCTGCTTCGCCATTACCAATTGGTTTGCCATTGAGCTCACCTACGGGCCATATTTCATGTCCAGTGGAAGTGATCCACACTTCATCAGCATCGAGCAACTCTTGTTCCGACACCTCTCTTTCTTCGAATTTTATTCCATTCTTTTGGATGAGGGAAATCACATGCGCCCGTGTGATTCCATGCAACAAGTGCGAACTCGTTGGCGGCGTAAGGATAACGCCATTTTGCACAATAAAAACATTCGAGGCAGTCGATTCAGTTAACTGGCCCTCTCTGGTTAAAATAGCATCATCATAACCCTCGGCCAATGCCTCATTCTTGAGCATCCCACTGGCGATCAGGCTAATTACCTTGATGTCCCCCCTTCCCCAGCGAAAATCTTCTTTGACAACCATTCGATAAGGGACAACTGATTCACGCTCAAGCCCAGGTGCCGCAGTGACAGTCACCAACACTGTGGGTACAACATCCACAGGGTATTCATGTGCGCGTGCTGCCGCTACGCCCCGGGTCACCTGTAAATAAAGCAGCGCAGTCTGTTCGCCACTACGTTTTATAGCCTCGCTAAACAATCGCCGCCATTGATCATCGGTATAGGGTGATACCAGTCTTATCTCCGTGAGACTCCGATTTAGCCTGTGTAAATGTTGGTCCAGTGTAAAAACCTCGCCCCAGTAAACCGGCATCACCTCATAAACCCCGTCTCCGAACATAAAGCCGCGATCAAATACCGAAACTTTTGCATCTTCCGGTGCCTGCCACTCCCCATTAAGGTATGCAATTGCCATTTACCTACTACCTCAAACCACGTCGATTGAAAAAAGACAACTCTACCAGTAATTGATTAATATAACGCCATGGCATCCAGACTTTGGTCAAAACTGCTCGACTCCGCATGGCTATCGATGGGCTATGCCAGCTTCAACAAACTACCGGAAGGGATCAGCTTTGCCGGTGGACGTTATCCTGCCGTTGTAAAATTTCTTAAAGACATCACATGGACCGACGAGAATGGGCACCGCCACACCGAGCAGGAAATATTCGATGAAATCCTCAGTACCATTCGCCAGGCACGAAAACTCATCATACTTGACCTCTTTCTTTTCAATGATTTTCAGGGGAGAGTGAGAGAAGAAACCAGAGCAATATCCTCGGAGCTAACGGAAACGCTGGTCCAGCATAAAACCCACTTCCCTGATACAACCATCATATTGATAACCGATCCGGTGAATACCATCTATGGCAGTGAAACTTCTGAAAACTTCACCCAGCTTGCAGATAACAATATCCTCGTTGTCACAACCGATCTCGACAAACTAAGGGATAGTAACCCGATCTATAGTTTTTTCTGGCGGCTACTAATCCGCCCATTCCATAATTCACACCGTGGCTGGTTGCCAAGTCCATTCGAAAATCACAAATTGACAGTGCGGAGCTACCTGCGAATCCTGAATTTCAAGGCCAATCACAGAAAAACGATTCTTGCTGATGATGGTGAGTCAGGTTGGACCGGCATAATCACAACCGGTAATCCACATGACGGCAGTAGCGCACATCGCAATGTCGCCATTAAGTTTAATGGTCCAGCGGTTCGCGACCTCTACACCACGGAAAAAGCGGCACTTGAAATTTCCAATGCGCAGCCACCCACCATTAGGGTTCAGCCTGCCCCTGTTAGCAGCGCAACTGAAGTTCAGATCGTTAGTGAAAAACAGATCAAAGTGGCTGTGCTCGAAGAAATAGAACTCGCTAGTCAGGGTGATTCCCTTGATCTTATCCTTTTCTACTTCGGTGATCAGGAGATTATCCGGGCACTGAAGCAGTCTGCCAATAGAGGTGCACGCGTTCGTATTATTCTGGACCCAAACAAGGACGCCTTCGGCCTGAAGAAAATAGGCATCCCCAACCGACCCGTTGCCTACGACCTGCAACAGAAGAACATACGGATCCGGTGGGCGCATACCCATGGTGAACAATGTCACTCGAAAATGTTACTCAGCAAGCGCTCTCGTGAAAACCTGCTGGTCGTCGGTTCCGCAAACTTTACGCGCCGCAACCTCGACGATTTCAACCTGGAAACTGATGTTATTGTCAGTGGTCCTGAAGATGCACAAGTATTTTTAGATAGCCACGCCCTGTTTGAACGACTCTGGAAAAATGAGCCTAATCGTTTTTATACTGTTGATTATGATTACTATCACGATGACGGCAAGCTTCGTTACTGGCTGTACCGCCTGATGGAACTTACCGGCATTAGTACTTTTTAAACTCCCGGGAGAATAACAATGTTAAATACAGGCGGATGTTTCTGCGGCGCTATTCGATATGAATTTGATGGTGAGGACCATCTGGTTGCTAATTGCCACTGCACCATGTGCCGCAAGACCTCGGCAGCGCCTTATGTCACCTGGGTGATTGTGCCAGCAAGCGATTTTCGATATACGCAGGGTACGCCAAAAATGCTGCAGTCTTCAGAAAAAGGGAAACGTTATTTCTGCGCAGAGTGCGGAACACCAGTCGCGTGCATCATCGGCGAACAATCAACCGAGGTCGATGTGACTGTGGGTAGTCTCGACAAGCCTGCGGAATTTAAACCCACTATTGACGTACATGAGGATAACCGACTGCCCTGGGTTAAATAGGGAACTCGTGGCAACAATACTGAGGGTATGAACGCCGAGGTATTCCCTCAATACTTATTTTCTAATCTGGAAAGTGCAGCAATATTCTGCCATGACACAACACGAATGCCGCCTCTTTCGTGATTATCTTTGCCGCCATAAATCAAAGCGGGGTGAGTTGCCCTATCCCCTGCCAGATTCATATACTTGTCGAGATTGTTAAAAAAATCTCCAGCAATAGTACGACCAGATTTTATTTCAACTGGCTGTAGCAAGCTCCCCTCTTCAATGATCAGATCAATTTCATTGCCGGAACTGTCCCTCCAGAAGAACACATTTGATGAAAATCCGCGATTAAACCGCTCCTTCAATACTTCGGAAACAACCCAGGTTTCAAAAAGGTGTCCGCGTGCCGGGTGAATGTCAAGCTGATCGATTGTCTGGATGTTCTGCAACCAGGCCGCAAGACCAGAATCATAGAAGTAAAGCTTTTGTGATTTTATTAGCCGCTTGTTAAAGTTTTTATGATGAGGCTTGAGCAAATGAACGATGTAACTGGCCTCCAAAACGGATATCCACGCCTTGGCAGTATTGTGAGTGATGCCACAATCGTTGGCCATCATCGACAAATTCAGAAGTTGACCAGAGCGAGCCGCGCACATTTTCAGGAATCGTTGAAATGTAGCCAGATCGCGCACATTGATTAGCTGCCGAACATCTCTTTCCAGGTAGGTGCTTACATAATTATCGTACCAGATTCCAGGCTCAATCTTGCGATCATAGACCGGTGGATATGACCCCTTAAACAGCATCTCAGAAACTCTGCGCGGTTCTCGCTTTGCATTTTGCAGTTCCACAAAACTAAAAGGGAGCAAGGAGATTCGTGCGACCCGACCGGCGAGACTTTGTGAGATGCCAGATAACAATCCAAATTGCTGCGAACCCGTGAGAATAAACTGACCCATCACTTTTTTGTTATCCAGCTGCGCTTGTAAATAGGAGAACAAATCCGGACAACGCTGAACCTCATCCAAAATCGCCCCACCAGAATATTGTTCTAGAAAACCACGAGGATCTTGTTGAGCGAACTCCCGGTTATCTAGTTCCTCAAGCGAAACATAAATCTTTTCTGGAAACACAAGACGTGCCAATGTGGTTTTACCGGATTGCCTGGGTCCGGTGACAACCAACGCTGGATACTGACTGGCAAGCTTTAGAAGTGTATCTTCTGCCATTCTTGGGATCAGCTTCATATGGTTCATTTTACATACATTTTTGCAAATTGTAAATTAGATTGCCAATTTGCAAAACCATATCGTCAGCGCCGAATCATTAACTGCCTCAAATTGCCATCCACAGCCGCGCAAAGTAGTATCTGTGTACCTTGAATTAATCGAAGACCAGAAGTGGAACGACCCTTTCCCGCTTACAGTGGAGACAAACCCTACATTTTTGTGAGTTACGCTCACGATGATGCAGAACTGGTCTATCCTGAGATCACCCGTTTGAAAGATGAGGGTTTCAACATCTGGTATGACGAGGGCATCAACCCCGGCGCTACCTGGCGGGATGAGGTGGCCCTCGCGCTGACCCAGTGCAGCGTCTTTCTTTACTTTATGTCGCCCAAATCGGTTGCTTCCAGCAATTGCCTGAACGAGGTGAACTTCTGCCTGTCCAGGGAACGCAAGATCCTGTCTGTGCATTTGACAAAGACAGTGCTTCCCATCGGTCTGGAGTTAAGTCTTAGCGCCATGCAGGCGATCATACAGGCTGATCATGCGCCAGCGACCTACAATGCCAAACTGTCTGAAGCACTGGAGTCATTATTACCAACGGTTATCGAACCGGTTTCGCTTCCGGGCATTGAACCCAACAATGCTGATACAAGCCAAAAATCCATCGGTATTCTTCCATTTGCTAACAGAAGTGCTGATCCTGCCAATCAATATCTGTGTGAGGGTATTGCCGAGGAGCTGATTATTGGGCTCGCGAAAATTAAGGGACTGAAAGTCGCCTCGCAACTATCGAGTTTCAGTCTTAAAGATCAAAGTCTTGCACCTGACGTTATCGGTGCCAGACTGAAGGTCAACAATGTGCTGACTGGCAGCATCCAGAAATCGGGCGAGAAAGTTCGAATTGCGGTCGCCTTGAGTGAAGCCAAGACCAGCAGTGTGATCTGGTCTGAACGCTACGACGGCACGCTGGACGATGTGTTTGCACTCCAGGAGGATGTCGCGAGGAAAGTGATTGGCGCATTGCAGGTTGAACTGGGCTCAGCTAATGATGGTCTGTTGGTAGACGCAGGCACACAAAGTGCAGGTGCATATCAGTCTTTTTTGCTGGGCAAGCAGGAGTTCTCCAAGCAGACACGGGCAGGATTACAACGGGCCCGTGACCAATTTAAGGCTGCAGTCACTCAGGATCCCTCTTTTGGACGTGCCTACTGGTTGGCTTTTATCTCGTGGACCATACCACGGAATCTTGGATTTCTTACACAGGAAGAGTATTTTCCAGACGCCAGCGAAGTTGTTGAAAAGATGAGGCAGACAAACTTCGTACCACCAGAATCTGACGTCTGGATTGATCGATTTCTTGATCCTTCACTGCTGCCGGACGCAAGGACCCTGGCTGTGGAGGCAATCGATAATATCAGAGATAGTGAAAGGGGCTGGCAAGGGTCGGAATATTACCGTCTTGGCAGATCTTTGATAGCGGCAGGGCTACTCAAGGGTGCGCGACAATATCTTGCTCACTATATGGAGCACTCAGCACCTCACACGGCAGATTCGAATGTACTCCTCACGTATGGAAATCTGTTATTTACACTCGGCCGCTTTGAAGAAGCAATACACCACTTCACCAACATTTTTACCAGAGACCCAACTGCGGTGTTGTCATTGGGAAATAGAGCAATGCTCTACTCGCGCACCGGGCAGTATTCAAAAGCCGAGACTGATCTCAAAGAGTTGGCGAAGACATTTCCGCGCAACTTCGCGCAGTTCTATGATCTTTACTGGCATCGTGAACTCGATGCAGCAAAAGCCTATTTCGAATGGCTGGATGGGCAGCGAAATCTGAATCCGGTATTTAGGGTCTGGGGCTGTTTCCTGCTGGGTGATATCGAAAAAGGGATGGACTACCTTGAACAGGCGAACTTATTTGTGGATGGACTGAGAAACCTATTGCTGTGTGCGCTGACACCCTCAATCCAGCGACAGGTGACCAGCCATCCAAGGTATATTGCGCTCCTTGCAGGTCATGGCATGGACGATGACTGGCGGGATGAGTTGCTGATCAAAGTCAACGAACTGGAACCGATAACCGGCATTCGTGTTTCCCTGGATGAAGATTACTAGCCTAGATCTAGTTTTAGGGTCGGAGTAGAATGGCGCTTACTTAGGGGAATCGAAAGGCGGTTAGGCTTCTGATTTAAATGTGATCTGTCCGCCACTCCACCATGGATATAACTTCTCCAGGCCGCGTAAGAC
>CAZAZB010000031.1:0-8041 GCA_964489485.1 uncultured Pseudomonadales bacterium
GTCTTTAACAAAGGGGACAGGGAAAATAAATTCAACGCCTGTCTCAACTAGCACATTACCGCCGATAGGCGCAGGATTGTTCGGAACAAAGGTATCCAGGGGAGACTGCGTCACTTTAGGACCAAGGGTGTTCAATTTATACCCACGAACAGATCCTGGTCCACCGGCAAAAAAGTGCTTGTAGAAGGGAAAAGTTTTGGTACCTCCGTAGGTTCCACCAAAGCCAAGATCTGTGTTTAGCCTGAGGCTAAATAACCTGCCAAGTGAAAAGAATATCTGTCCGCTGTAATTTATACGATAAAACTCCAATTCACTTCCCGGGATTGTCATCTCGTAGGTCAGACTCTGGGACTTACCCGCAGTTGGCAGTAGCCCTCTATTCAGAGCGGACATGCTGTAGGAAACGGAAATATTGAAAAGGTTAAACTGATCGCCCTCTTCATCAAGAAACTGCGAGATCTCCTGCGCAGGAAACGAACCCTCTTTGATATTAGTGTTCTCATACCCCACTGTGAAGTTAATACGGGAGATTTCGTTGACGGGGTAACCGAAGTTTACCGATCCACCAAAAGAATCTGTTGAAAACCTGGCAATATTTCGTGCATCAAAATTACTGGCCCTAAAGAAAACGGAATACCCCCGGCTGACACCATCCACCGTGTAGTAGGGGTCAAAAAAGGAGAAATTATAAGACGTTTGGAAGCTACTGCGATTAACGCCAATATTGACGCTGTTCCCTGTCCCGAATACATTACTTTCCTGGTAGGACAGGCCTAGAATCAATCCCACTGCCTGGGAGTACCCGAGGGTTGCGGAAATGGAACCTGAAGGCTGTTCTTCCACCGTGTAGTTCACATCTATCTGGTCATTTGAACCCGGTACCGCCGGCGTTTCGACATTAACTTCTTTAAAGAAACCCAATCGCTCCAATCGAACTTTTGAGTTTTCAATGGCAGCATTGGATGCCCAACCACCCTCCATCTGACGCATCTCCCGGCGTAGTACCTTATCCTGGGTTAAGGTATTTCCGCGGAAGCTGATTCTTCTGACATAGGCGCGCTTTCCAGCATCCACAAAGAACTTCACGGTGACTGACTTCGGATCTTCTATCTCGTCTGTCGCCTCATCAAGAATGGGTTGCCCGGTCGCACTGGCAAAGGTATATCCGGCGTTGCCCAATGCTCTTTCAATCCTTTCCTCGGAAGCCGTCATCAGTTCTCTGGAAAAAATCTGACCCTTGCGTGTCAATAACAGGGCACGAATCGTGTCCTGAGGCAGGTCGTGCAGTTCACCTGCAATATCCACGTCGGAGACGGAGAACTGTTCCCCTTCGATGATATTAACCGTGATATAAACATCTTCCATATTCGGTGCAATAGACACCAGTGTGGAATCGATAACAAAATTCAGATAGCCACGATCCAGATACCATGACTCCAGGTTTTCCAGGTCTCCCTTGAGCTTTTCGCGTGAATACTGACCATCCTTTGTATAGAAAGAGAGTAGACCGGGGAGCTTAAGTTCCATCCTTTCCCGTAGTTCATCATCATCAAATGCAGTATTACCAATAATATTGATATGGCGAATACCGGACACATTGCCTTCATTAACCAGCACCTTGATGGCCACCCGGTTCCGTGGCAGGTTTTCAACTTCGGTTGTAATACTGGCGTCGTATCGACCCTGTTTCACGTATTGTCGTTCAAGCTCTGTCGTCATGTGCTCAAGCGTGACCTTTTTAAAGATCTGGCCTTCCGCCAACCCAGCCTGATTTAGACCCTCTGTGAGCGCCTCTGTCTTAATTGCCTTATTGCCTTCGAACTCAATCTTGTCGACTGATGGTCTTTCTTTCACCAGGATAACGAGAACATTACCGTCTCGGCCAACCTGCACATCATCAAAAGATTCCGTTTGGAACAGTGCACGGATAATCTGACGCAGATCGACCGCATCGACATCATCACCGACATTGAAGGGGATTGAACCAAAAACAGTTCCCGCTGATATCCGTTGTAGGCCTTCCACACGAACATCTGATATGACAAATCCGTATGCCTGCAAGGAACAAGCAAAAAGAAGGGCTGCCATCAGCATCTGATGGAAGGATTTTGAACAATATCGCTTCATATATTTTAACAGCAGTGAGAGCTTATAACCTCGAGAGATCGTTGTAGAAGGCGAGAAGCATGATGCTAAAAATAAGGAACATACCAACCTGCAAACCCCAGACCTGTACCTTTTCAGGGACTGGCTTGCCAACAATCAACTCAATGAAATAATACAACAGGTGGCCACCATCCAACACAGGGATAGGTAAAAGATTTAGGACACCAAGGCTGATGCTGAGTAAGGCAATGAAACCGATAAAACTGGCGAGCCCGGATTGCGCGGTGGCGTTTGCAACCTGCGCGATGGTGATGGGTCCACTCAAGTTCTTGGGTGATATTGCACCAACGATCATTTTTTTGATGGAGCCAAGCGTAAACAGTGTCACATCCCATGTCTTGCCCAGTGCAGGAATCCAGGCGCTATAGATGGGATAACTTACTTCGCGCTTCATGTCCTCGGGTAGTTCGATCGCCTCTCTTGAGGCGCCAATAAAACCAACGATTTTACCGTCACGCTCTGTTCTTGCGGGCGTTATTGACAATTCCATCAGTCTGCCATTACGCATCAACTCTATCTCAACGGGTATTTCAGAATTAGCCTGTATCAGTTTTACCCAATTCTGCCAGGAACTCACGGGTTCACCGTTGCTGGTTATGATCTCATCGCCAATGAGCAAACCTGCTGCCTCGGCGCGACCATCCGGGATAATGCCGCCAATCCTTGGTGGGATGTCCGGGTAATTAAGGGTCATACCCAGGTCCGCAACCGGATAGGGTTCGTCTGCACCTGACATCCATTCATTGATCGGGATTTGATAATCTGTGGTTGCGCCGACACTTCCTTCTTCTGTGACGGTGATAACAATTTCACCCGACTCACCAATCCGCTCGAACAGGTGAAGGTTCACATCTGCCCAGGTTCGGGTTTCTTCTCCATCGACCGCGACAATTTCCTGCCCGGCTCTTAAACCTGCTCTACCCGCCGAGGATTCAGGGTCAATGTCGCCAAGAAGCGGCACGACACCACTGACACCGACGGTGAACAGTATCCAATAGGCAACAATGGCGAGCAGAAAGTTAGCAATGGGTCCTGCCGACACAATCGCGATCCTTTGCCACAAGCTTTTCCGGTTAAATGCCAGGTGCAATTGGTCATCCGGCACAAAGCCTTCGCGCTCATCCAGCATTTTGACATAGCCACCCAGGGGTAGAACCGATATGGCGAATTCAGTCCCTTCAAGGGGTTCATTAGCCCGAGTTTGAACGAGTTGGTCTTCCGGGATTGGTACGGTCTCGGGAACAGGTCCACGCCTTGTGTAGATTGCCTTACCAAAACCAATACTAAACCGAAGGACATGGACGTTGCAGAGCCTCGCGACCCAGTAGTGTCCGAATTCATGAATCGTAACCAGAATAGACAGGGTCACAATCAGCGCCAACACACTTTGTATGACTTCTAACATCTGGACTTCTGGCTGTTCATCATAACTTCATAAGATCTTCAAAATGTGTTCATTCGCTTTAGCTCTTGCTTCCTGGTCTATTGCGAGAATAGATTCTATCGTATGTGCCGATTCATCGCCCGTCTGTTCAAGAACAGATTCAATAATAGTTGGGATAGCGGTAAAGGGAATAAGTTCATCCAAAAAATGCTGTACCGCGACTTCATTGGCCGCATTCAAGGCAATAGCATAACTTTGGCTCGCAGAGGCTACCTGCTGACAGATACGCAGGCAAGGATATCTATTGAGGTCAACCTCTTCGAAATGCAGGTCTGATAGTGCTGAAAAGTTCAAACCAGGTACACCAGATTCTATCCTTTCCGGCCAGGCGAGTCCGTGGGCGATAGGCGTTCGCATATCCGGATTACCCAATTGCGCTATTACCGACCCATCGATGTACTCCACCATGGAATGGACCACGCTCTGCGGGTGAATCACGACCTCTATCTTGTCGGGATTGACGGCAAACAGCCAACAGGCCTCTATAAATTCAAGACCTTTGTTCATCATACTGGCGGAATCAACTGAAATTTTACGGCCCATCTGCCAATTCGGATGGGCACAGGCACGATCAGGGGTCACACTGACGAGGCTTTCAATAGGCTCCCGCAGAAACGGTCCGCCTGAACCGGTCAGCAGTATCTTACGAACACCGACGGCATTATCCGCTGCACCATTGGCCAGGCACTGGAAAATAGCATTATGTTCGCTGTCTATGGGCAACAAGCTTGAGCCGTTTGACTCAATTGTTTCCATAAAGAGTTTTCCGGACATGATGAGCGACTCTTTATTGGCGAGAAGTAGTTTCTTCCCTGCTCGCGCCGCTGCTAATGTGGGCTCTAACCCAGCGCCGCCCACTATCGCTGCCATTACCGCATCGACAGATTCATCTACCACAACCTGGCAGAGTCCTTCTATCCCGGTTAGTACCTCAATCTCTCGCCCGGCCAGACATTTTTTTAGTTCAGCTGCATGTTCTGGCTGCCGAATAACCGCAAATTCAGGTTGAAACTTTGCGCACTGATCCGCCAGCAGGTGCCAGTTTGAATTCGCCGTGAGCGCGTAGACCTTATATTTATCGGGGTGGCGCGAAATAACATCCAGTGTGCTAACGCCGACAGAGCCAGTTGCGCCAAGAATGGTGACCTGTTGTTTTGTCACGATAGTTTTAGTCCCAGCCATAATAGAGAATGAACAGGCTAAAGGTCGGACCTGCTGCAAAGAGACTATCGAGTCTATCAAGGAATCCGCCATGGCCGGGGAGCAAATTGCTGGAATCCTTAACACCGCGGTGGCGTTTGAACATACTAATGGTCAGATCGCCCAGCACCGAGATAACCGCAACGACAAGGCAGGCCAGTAGAAAATAGAAACCACGAGATGTCACTGGATCAGGCTTGCCGATCCAGAATGTCATGGCCAGAGAGATCACGACCGCCGTCGCCATGCCGCCCCAGACACCTGCCCATGACTTACCCGGGCTCACCCTGGGTGCGAGTTTGCTTTTACCAAATGCTCGACCCGTGAAATAGGCGCCAATGTCTGCACCCCAGATCAAGAAAAATAGCAGCAGGATCAGAAAGCTGCTATCCACGCTCTGTTTAAGTTGCACCAGCGCCACGAAACCCGGCAGCAACACCAACACACCAATAAGGGTGCGTGTCATCTTGCCAGACCATAGATTCTCGAGATCGGGATATCGAACCACCAGCACCAGAGCGATAAGCCACCAGAGCATTGCAGGGATCAAAATCCATTCTGGCGGCACCATCATCGACCCAAGCATCAGGAGAATAATGAGAGTGGCATAGAGGTATTTGTACATACCGGTGTAGTCAGAAAGATTTGCCCATTCCCAGGCGGATATGGCAATGACTGTGCCAATGAACAGATAGAAACCCGTGATTGGCAAAAAGAAAACACAAGCAATCGCGATAGGGGCAATTATCAGTGCAGTGATAATACGTTGCTTGAGCATTAAGGTAGGCCGCGGATGACTAGCGTTATATTTCCATCAGGTCAGCTTCTTTCGCCTCTAGGGTCGTTTCAACTGATTTCACCTTCTGGTCTGTAAGCTTCTGAATCATATCCTGACCACGCCGTTCTTCATCCTCTGTGATCTCTTTTTCCTTCAGATACTCCTTCAGATCATGATTGGCGTCCCGCCTGATACTACGTAAGGCTATACGCGCATTCTCTGCCGCTGACCTGGCAATCTTGGCGAGATCACGACGGTTTTCTTCAGTTAGCGGCGGCATTGGCAGACGAATAGTGTCACTACTCGTTGCCGGATTAAGCCCCAGATCTGACTTTAGTATCGCCTTTTCAATGGCCTGCAGCATAGGCTTTTCCCAGGGAGAAATAAGCAGTGAACGGCCATCTTCAACCTGAATGTTGGCAACCTGGTTAATTGGCGTGGGCGTACCGTAATAGTCCACGGAAACACCATCGAGAAGGCTTGGATGGGCCCGGCCTGTTCGGATTTTTGCCAGCGCAGTCTGTAAGGAGGAAAGCGTCTTGTCCATGCGCTCTTCGGCATCATCTTTGATATCATTTATCACGGTTGATCCCCTCCTGCCCGACTGACGATGAGCGTGCCTTCGTCACCCCCAACAACTGCATTCCGCAGGGCACCGGTCTTGTCCATGGCAAACACTCGCAAAGGCATATCATGATCCCGGGCCAGACAAATTGCAGTCAGATCCATCACACCCAATTGTTTTTCCAAAACATCATCGTATGTTAGCTGGTCGAATCGGGTTGCTGAGGGATCCTTCATCGGGTCAGCGCTATAAACGCCATCTACCTTCGTCGCCTTTAACACGATATCGGCATCTATTTCGATACCACGCAGGCAAGCCGCAGAATCTGTGGTAAAGAATGGGTTACCGGTACCTGCTGAAAAAATGACAACATCACCTTCGATGAGATGTCGAATCGCAAGCCGCCGGTCATAGTGCTCAACAACACCGCTCATGGGAATGGCAGACATCACAACCGTATGAATATTAGCGCGCTCAAGGGCATCTCGCATGGCGAGCGCGTTCATCACGGTCGCCAACATACCCATGTGATCACCAGTCACACGATCGAGACCAGCGACACTCAACTCTGCACCGCGAAAAAGATTCCCACCGCCGATGACCAGACCGACCTGTATACCAATACCGATCAACTGGCCAATTTCGAGGGCAGTTCGATCCAGAACAGCAGGATCAATACCAACACCTTCGACGCCGAGCGCCTCACCACTCAGTTTGAGCAATACCCTTTTATTAGCCGCTTTGGTTGTATTGGTAGGCATTCGCTTGGCAGAGATCCTTTTTTTTGGTATTAATATTTTTCACTCTTGATTCAGGGAGGTCGTCTCAGGAAAGCTGAGCGGCAACCTCTGCGGCAAAGTCATCATCGTCTTTATCAATTCCTTCACCCACTTCAAAGCGGTCGAAACGAAGAATTTTCGCGCCTTCTTTTTTTAGTAGCGCACCGACTTTAACGTCCCCGTCTTTGACAAATGCTTGTTCTGTGAGGCTGATCTCTGCAAGGTATTTCCGAATACGGCCATCAATCATCTTCTCGACGATCTCTGGCGGCTTGCCACTTTCCTCTGCCTGAGCAGTGTAGATTTCACGTTCTTTTGCAATGTCATCCGCAGATGCATCATCAGGAGAAATGACTGCCGGGTTGGTTGCTGCGATGTGCATGGCAATATCCCGACCCAGTTCAGCATGACCACCTTCCAGACTAACGAGCACACCTATTCTGCCATTGGTATGAACATAGTGGCCAACAATCCCTTCATAGACTTCTGCTCTTCGGACAGAACAATTTTCGCCTATTTTTTGAACCAGAGCCTCACGTACCGGTTCGAGTCCGGCGGCCATCAGTTTTTCAATATCTGTTTCTTTACTTTCAAAAACCTGGCCTTTGACTGTTTCTACAAAAGCCAAAAAATTGTCATCACGAGCGGCAAAGTCAGTTTCGCAGTTCACTTCGACCATTGCAGCGTTGTTACCATCTTCGGACACTTTCATCCCAATAACGCCGTCAGCTGCGATTCGTCCAGCCTTTTTAGCTGCTTTCATGCCACTTGATTTGCGCATGTTCTCAATCGCCAGATCCATATCGCCTTCAGACTCAACCAACGCCTTCTTGCAGTCCATCATACCGAGGCCTGTTCGCTCTCGTAGTTCTTTTACCATTGATGCTGAAATAGCAGCCATCATCCAATCCTCATATCCGTTTCGGGTACTCCGCCATCACGAAGAACCTCAAAATCTATCGATTAATTAGGTGCAACAGGCCCGGCCTGTCGCACCTCCTTCATAGCTCTTCAAGCGTCCTTGGGAGCCTCAGCGGTTGTTGTAGAAGCCTCAGCGATCTTAGTAGGAGCTTCAGTGGCTTCTGTAGGAGCCTCAGCGGTTTCTGTAG
>CAZAZB010000031.1:8141-17633 GCA_964489485.1 uncultured Pseudomonadales bacterium
TTCTTCTGTCGCCGCTTCGGTGACTTCAACAAATTCATTTTCGGTCACACCACCCTGAAATTCTTTCTTGCCATCCAGCGCAGCATCCGCAATCGCTTCGACAAACAGTTTGATGGAACGAATAGCGTCGTCATTACCAGGAATCACCTGATCAACACCATCAGGATTGCTATTTGTGTCGACAATACCAATAACAGGTATCTTTAACTTCTGCGCTTCGGTAATGGCGATACGTTCATGGTCAACATCGACGACAAAAATCACGTCTGGTAGACCACCCATTTCTTTAATTCCACCCAGGCTGCGCTCCAGTTTTTCCAGCATACGTTGACGTGAAAGTGCTTCTTTCTTGGTCAACTTTTCAAATGTGCCATCAGCCTGTTGTGATTCCAGGTCTCTCAATCGGCGGATAGACTGCCGAATTGTCTTGTAGTTGGTCAGCATGCCACCCAACCATCGCTTGTCAACATAAGGCATGCCACTTCGCATTGCATGTTCCTTAATCAACTTACCGGCACTTCTTTTAGTACCAACAAAAAGGATTTTGTTCTTTTTTGCGGCAACCTTACGAACATATTCCAGTGCTTCATCAAGCGCCGGGACGGTCTTTTCAAGGTTGATAATGTGGATGTTGTTTCTGGCCCCAAAAATGTACTCTGCCATTTTGGGATTCCAGTATCTGGTCTGGTGACCGAAGTGTGCACCTGCTTCTAGCAGATCACGCATGGATACGCTCATAATAACTCCAATGTTGGGTTAGGCCTCCACATACCCCATGATCCAACCGGTTTGCCCTGCTTAAGAGCTTAACGGCACCCGAACCACGTGACGATATGTGTGAGAATTTTATGTCCTGGCTGTTTTCGCTGATTTATTCAGCCATACAGTCCGGAACCTTAGTTTTGCATCATCAGCACTGCCGATTGCGCGCGGCTTTATACCATATTACAGTCCCTAAACCAACCGTTGTTGGATGAACCTGCTCCGTTCCCGGGCGCTGGTTGTCGTTATGATCGCGGCTCTGGCTGTGGTGACGAGTGGCGCACCCAGATGGCTCCGAGATTCTGATGGTGCCATGATTCTGATATAGTGGCATTCCTCTGAAATCGGACAATATCCACCAATAGACACCATGACCATAAATATCAAAACCCCGGATGAAATAGCAAAAATGCGAGATGTGGGGGCCCTGGCAGCCACTCAGCTTGAAATGATTGAGCCCTTCATCAAGCCGGGTATTAGTACCGGTGAACTCGATAAGATCTGCCATGACTATACGATCAATGTTCAGGATGCTATTCCAGCACCGCTCAACTATCGTGGATTTCCCAAGTCTATTTGTACCTCCGTTAACCATGTGGTCTGCCATGGCATCCCCTCAGACGACAAGGTGCTGAAAAACGGCGATATCATCAATGTGGATGTCACCTTGATCAAAGAGGGCTATCACGGTGACACGAGCAAAACATTTATTGTAGGAAAGCCGTCTGTACTCGCCACCAGACTCGTTCAAATTGCAAAAGATTGTCTATACAAGGGGATTGCTGCGGTGACGCCTGGCGCCAGGCTTGGTGATATTGGCCATGTCATTCAGGTCTATGCCGAGAAAAACAGGTTTTCAGTTGTCCGGGAATACTGCGGGCATGGTATCGGTAAAATATTTCATGATGAGCCACAGGTACTGCACTACGGAAAAGCGGGTACCGGGGTAGAACTGTTGCCCGGCATGACATTCACCATCGAGCCGATGATTAACGCCGGAAAAGCAACCGTTAAATTGCTACCTGACAATTGGACAGTCGTGACTAAAGACCACAAGCTAACCGCACAATGGGAACATACCATTCTGGTGACAGAGACCGGTTATGAAATACTGACCTATCGCGATGACGACACCATTGAACGCACAACCTGAAGCGGCCTTTCCCGCCCTACTGGAACTTGAATCAACACTCGCCAGGACCCGGCAAGTGATACCCCTGTTTAAAGCCGCCATACTGGAGAATCAGCAATCTCTGGAAGAGAGGTTCCGCAAAGATACTGGTGCCGACCTTCTCGTTCGCGAGAAGGCGAAGTTTATGGATTCAATCATCCGCCTGGTCTGGGATCGTTTTGACTGGATTGAGAACAAATCCAGCTGGCGTAAAACCAGAATTTCTTTGCTGGCAGTTGGCGGTTACGGTCGTGGTGAGCTACATCCTCACTCGGACATCGACCTGCTCATCCTGCTAGAGCGAAACACTTACAGTCTTCATACAGCCAATATTCAATCTTTTCTTACATTGCTCTGGGATATCGGTCTGGAGGTCGGCCACAGTGTCCGCTCGGTGAAAGAATGTAAATCCCAGGCACGAAATGATGTGACAGTGCTTACCGCCATGATGGAGTCCCGTACATTGTGCGGCGATGATGGACTCAGAATCCGCATGGAAAGGGTTACTGCTCCGGAAAAAATATGGCCGCCTAAAAAATTCTATCAAGCAAAGAAAGAAGAACAAATCGCTCGCCACAAAAAATCCGAACACACAGAGTACAGTCTGGAACCCAATGTAAAAACTTCGCCTGGCGGTCTCAGGGATATTCAAACAGTGATGTGGATTGCGCGAAGAAAGTTTGGCTCCGTCGACTTTGAGGATCTGGTCGAGAAAGAATTCCTGACAGAAGCAGAGAGTATCCTCTTGGCTCAGGGTCAGAAATTTCTGTGGAAAATTCGATTCGGGCTTCACACTTTGGCTGGCCGCGAAGATGATCGATTACTTTTTCACTACCAACAACAGCTGGCGACACTTTTTGGATATGAAGATGGCGATCAATTAGCCGTTGAACAATTCATGCAGGACTATTACCGAACAGCGCACGGCCTTAGCGCTGCCAACGAACTGCTGCTACAGCATTTTGACGAAGCCATCCTAAGGTCCTCGGAGAGGACAAAGATTCAGCCAATCAATGAACACTTTAGGGTTCACAACGATTACCTGGAAGTCACTTCACCGGAAACCTTCACTCGTTACCCACCGGCTCTCATAGAGCTGTTTGTCATTCTCGGCACCAATCCGCAGATTGAGGGTGTTCGCGCAGAAACCATTCGACTGATCCGCAGAAGTATCGATCTGATTGATGAGAATTTACGCAATGATCCTGATGCAACCCGATTTTTCCTTGCGTTGCTGCGTTCCGCAAACCACCTCTTTACACAGCTAAGGAGAATGGAACGTTATGGTGTACTCGGCGCCTACCTACCGGAATTTGAACGCGTTATCGGACAGATGCAGTTTGATCTGTTCCATATCTACACGGTGGATGCGCATACATTACAAGTCGTTAGAAATATGCGGCGATTCCGATACCGTAATCAGGAACAACGGTTCCCGGTTGCCGCTCACATTCATCATCGCCTACCCAAGGTCGAGCTTCTTTATGTCGCGGGGCTCTACCATGATATCGCCAAGGGACAGGGAGGCGATCATTCAGAACTCGGTGTCTCTATTGCACAGGCATTTTGCAGGCGACATCAGCTTGGCACCTGGGATACCAATCTTGTTTGCTGGTTGGTTCGCCACCATCTGGTGATGTCGACAACTGCACAAAGAAAAGATATACAAGACCCGGATGTTATCCATGAGTTTGCGCTGCTGGTGCAGGATCAGGATCGACTCGATTACCTTTATGCTCTGACGGTCGCTGACATCAATGCAACCAATCCAACCTTATGGAATAGTTGGCGCGCTGCTTTGATGCGCCAACTCTATGTAGAAACAAAAAAAATGCTGCGGCAGGGTCTCGAATCCCATGTGGACAGAAGCTACTACATTACGGAAACGAAAAATCACGCCATGGAACGGTTGATCGAAAAACAGATAGATAAAGATACAATCCTGTCTATCTGGGATGGTATTGAAGAGGATTATTTTGTACGGGAATCAGTGAGTGATATTATCTGGCACACAGAAGCCATCAGCACCCACGATTTTAAGCTTGGTCCTCTCATCCTTATCCGGGACGGGATGTCCAAACGACGCGCGGATGAAGGTGCGACTTCCATATTTATACACCGGGAAACATCTGAAGATCTCTTCTATTCCATTGTGCGCGGCCTGGATCAACTCGCCCTCGATGTGGTTGATGCACGGATACCTATTTCGGCTGCAGATAAGTCTTTCTACACCTTTGTCGTTCTGGAAGCAGATGGCCAGGCAGTGGGTGAAAAGCCCCAAAGGATCGAACAAATTCGAAATATTCTGAACAAGTATATGGACCCGGCTGCAAAATCCTTAAATCCAACACAACGGCGAATACCCCGCCATCTGAGACAATTTAACCTGAAGACGGAAGTGAGCATCCGAACCGATGCCAGTGGTGATCATTCAATTGTTGAGGTCATTGCCCCGGATCGACCTGGACTACTGTCAATCATCGCCAACATTTTTATCTCCCTCAATATTGCCCTGTTAAATGCGAGAGTGACCACGCTAGGCGAAAGAGTTGAAGACCTTTTCCACATCACTAATGCGCGGGGTGACCCGATAACAGATAAGGATGATGTGGAAATTCTGCAACAGAGGATAAGAAATGAATTGGACTATCACGTTGAAAAAGTCGGACTGTGAAGAGCCCGCTAGCCAGAGCTAAATGAACAAGAATCTCGACAAACTGCATCCCTATCCTTTCGAGAAGTTAAGCGCATTGCTGGCCGATGTGCCAATAGCAGACAAATCGCTCATTGCATTGTCTTTAGGCGAACCTAAACACCCGGCCCCAGATTTTATTGTGGAGGCCTACGCCGATAAACAGAGTATTCGGAAAAGCTTCGGCACCTACCCTCCCACCAAAGGGCTACCGGCGTTAAGAAGTGCCATTGCAGATTTTATTACGCGACGATTCAATCTCAGCAATAGTATTAATGCTGATTCAGAAGTTTTACCGGTTAGCGGCACCAGAGAAGCACTCTTTTCATTCGCACAGGCTGTTATCGGGACAGCACCTGACGGTAATGGACAGCTTCCAGCTATTACCTTGATGCCAAACCCCTTCTATCAGATTTACGAGGGTGCGGCGCTACTCGCCGGAAGTGAACCCCGCTACCTTAATTGTGTTGCTTCCAATAGATTGAAACCAGACTTTTCAGATGTCACAGAAAGTGAATGGCAACGCTGCCAGCTGGTTTATATTTGCACACCTGGCAATCCGAGCGGGGCAACGCTTACTATCGAGGATATGCAGTGGCTGATCCGGCAGTCTGACCAACACGATTTTATTATCGCCTCAGACGAATGCTATTCAGAAATCTACCAGGATGAAGCATCTCCACCGGCTGGACTTCTTGAAGCCGCAGATGCCATGGGACGAAGGGATTTCAAGAATTGCATCAGCTTTAACAGCTTATCGAAAAGATCAAACTTACCCGGTCTACGCTCCGGCTATGTCTGTGGTGATGCCAATATTATTAGGCAGTTTCTCCACTATCGGACTTATCACGGTGCCGCCATGTCGGTTCACAACCAGATGGCGAGTATCGCCGCGTGGAACGATGAGACTCATGTGATCACTAACCGAAAACTCTATCGGGAGAAGTTCAGCGCTGTTTTAGAAATATTCTCGGATGTCTGGGACATGGAACGCCCTGAAGCAGGTTTCTATCTGTGGCCTGAAACACCCGTCAGTGATACGCTTTTTACCCAGAACCTGATACGGGAAGTTAATGTCAAAGTTCTTCCAGGCAGCCTTCTTTCCAGGGTGCATGGGGGAATCAACCCAGGTGAGAATCGTGTTCGCATGGCATTGGTCGCGACGCTGGATGAATGTGTTGAGGCAGCGTACCGAATAAAGGCATCCTGGAATCAGCTTACCTAAACTGACCAACACCGGGTGCGATGAAGGACATATATTGCCATAATATGGCGTTTCCATAATAACCCTGACGACAATTAACAGAGAGATGACATGTATAGTCTTGCATTTGGCATTGGCACAAAAAACAACGCGGGTGATTGGTTAGAAGTTTACTTCCCTGCACCCATTTTTAATCCTTCAGATGAACTGGCGAAGGCATACTCTGGCGTCTTACCATATGATGGCGGCAATCAGGACATAGACCTTGACGATAACGCCATTGAAAATTTGTTGGGTGTTACAGAAGACCAAGATCAGCAAGCAGTCTTGTCAGCAATGAAAGGAATCAGCCAGTCCAGAGTTGCTGTACTACTGGAAACGGATTCAGCGTTGCAATCCACACCCGAAACATATTTGAAATTGCATCTCCTGTCTCATCGGTATGTCAAACCGAACACACAGAACCTTGATGGTATCTATGCGCAGCTGCCTAATGTTGCCTGGACAGATCAGGGCGCCATCGATCTTGCCGACATCGCCCAGATGCAATGGGAAGCACGTTGCCAGGGAAAGGTGCTGGAAGTCGCTGGCGTTGATAAGTTTCCCAAAATGACCAACTACATTATTCCGTCCGGTGTGCGGATTGCCCATTCTGCTCGCGTCCGTCTTGGTGCCTATCTGGGCGAAGGTACAACCGTCATGCACGAGGGTCTGGTTAACTTCAATGCAGGCACCATGGGTCCCAACATGATCGAGGGGAGAATATCCCAGGGTGTCATTATCCATGCCGGCAGTGATGTTGGTGGTAGCGGTTCTACCATGGGCACGCTTTCCGGCGGTGGCTCTCATCTAGTTGAGATTGGCAAAGATTGCCTGATTGGTGCCAACGCAGGCTGCGGAATCTCACTGGGTGACCGATGCACGATTGAAGCCGGCCTCTACATCACGGCAGGCACGCCGATCCAGGTCATTGACGAAAATAAGAACTTTGTCAAAATCGCCAAAGGCCGTGAACTGTCCGGGCAACCTGACATGTTGTTCATCCGCAATGCCCAGACAGGCCAGGTCGAGTGCAGAACCAACACCAGGGCAATATCACTTAACGATGCCCTGCACGCGCACAACTAACTTGTTTTTAAAAATCTATTGATGAAACCTATCTACGAAACCTATCTACGAAACCGAAGTATGAAACTTAAGCATGATAAAAGCGATGGATGACCTGCACAACGAAACACTGTCGCTGGTGAAGACCCTCATCAGGGCAGAGTCTATCTCACCCAGAGATGAAGGATGCCAACAGTTAATCGCTGACTATCTCGCGGATCTCGGATTCGATGTTGAGCAGATGCCCTTCGGCGATGTCAGCAATCTCTGGGCAACAAGAAAAGGCCAGGCAGGTGCCGCTCAATCAACTTTCGTCTTCGCCGGACATACCGATGTTGTCCCTCCGGGACCGGCGAGTGATTGGGCCACAGACCCATTTGAACCCACATTGGTGGATGACATGCTCTACGGACGTGGTGCCGCGGACATGAAAGGCTCTCTGTCTGCCATGCTAACAGGAACGAGGAGGTTCCTTGAGGAATATGATTCCTTTAAGGGGGACATTGGATTCCTGATTACAAGCGATGAGGAAGCAGATGCTGTTAACGGTACCGTGAAGGTTCTGGAAACACTAAAAAAACGCCGCACCCCGATCGACTGGTGTGTGGTTGGTGAACCTTCAAGTAGCGACACACTGGGAGATGTCGTCCGGGTTGGTCGCCGTGGATCCCTTAATGCAACATTGCGCATTATCGGCCAGCAGGGGCATGTCGCTTATCCGCAGGATGCTATCAATCCCATTCACGTCGCACTACAAGCATTGGCAGATCTTGGGGCCACCAGCTGGGATAATGGCAATGAATACTTTCCACCAACGAGTATGCAAATGTCCAATATCCACAGCGGGACCGGCGTCAACAATGTCATCCCCGGTGATATGTCGGTGGTGTTCAACTTTCGATTTTCCACCGAGTCAACACAAGCATCACTGCAGGCCAAGACCACGGAGATTTTGGATAAACATGATTTTACCTACGACCTCAATTGGAACCTTTCAGGTAATCCATTTATGACTACAGGTGGCGAACTGATTCCTGCCGTCCAAACTTGTATTATGGATTTGCTCAATGTCGAGACAGCGCTATCCACTTCCGGTGGTACATCCGATGGGCGTTTCATTGCCCCCTATGGCGCACAGGTCGTTGAGCTTGGACCCTGCAACAAGACTATTCACAAGGTAAACGAATGTGTTTCCGTATCTGAACTGTTCAATCTATCCACGCTCTATACGAACCTCTTGAAAAAGATGTTGGTTTAATCCTGTCTATGCCTGGTGATCTAGCCTACCAATTCCCGGATGTGGAAATTTATATTAAGGATTCCCCTCTGGAAGACATCCTTCTCTGGTTGCAATGCATTTTCGATGAGGTTATGCCGGACGCAAAGGCAACACAAGGCTCCCGGCTACAAACGCTGTCCCTCACATACAATGAGAAAACCATCCCCTGTGTGATATATCCGGATGCCGTCAAAGGCAAATTCACATCACTCTGGTTTAAATCCGGCGACACACCCTGGCAGACAGATCGTGAATGTGCCCTTGCCGCCTTTGACTACCTTCACACCGAAATCAGATGCAGCAGTAGTTCATGGACAACGGAGGATGACGATGAGGTGAATGATCGTTGGCTGCGGCTCAACCACGAAGGTGAATCTATTGTCAGGTGGAAAGTATGAAAATAGCGCTCTACATCACCATCGCCATACTCAGCTTTCTGGTCTTTATTCTGGCTTTTGCGCCTGCTTCACCTTTCTGGTCTCTTGTGCAGGCGGATGTAAAAAAAAATATACCTGATCTAAATGTTTACAGGGTGGGTGGCACAGTTTGGGATGGCCAGGGAGAAATACAATTTCGACAGTTTCCTCCATCAACAATTTTCTGGCACCTTTCAGCCACCCAATTGTTAAACCGTATTGCAGATATCCAGATAAGTGCCGGGGGCGAGGGGCATGAGTTGACGGCGCGACTAAGCCTGGCGGAATCGGAGAGTTTTCTCCAGGATCTGACCGGTCTTATCGATAGCGATTACATCAACGAAGTCAGCACCCAATTTGGTTTCACTTTTTCCGGTGAACTAAAAATCAAAAATCTAAATCTTGAAGGTAACAACCGGTGGCTCACGAATGCCGATGGGGAAGCCTACTGGTCAGGCGGTCGGATTCTTCTTAACACCGGTCCAGACCCTCAAGTGCTTGTTTTACCGCCATTGGATGGGCAACTCACTTTTGTTGATAACCAGCTAGTCCTGGACATCACCCACAAGCAACTGACACTGCTCAAGATAAAACTTAAAGAAGGTGGCTGGGCAGAAATCTCGATCAAAGGACGTTTATTAAAACTAGCCAATCTACCCTGGCCAGAGGGATCAAATCCCGACGAAACTGTCCTGCTATTGGAAGAGAAAATACTGTAAGGTACGCCAATCCGACCAGACAGAGACGGGAGTTGTAGGTGGACGTTTTTATTGATGTATTTCAACAACATAGCAGAAAGCTGGCGACAATAACCAGCCTCCTGCTTGTGGTGTTGTTGAGCCTGTCAATTGCCAATGGCGT
>CAZAZB010000032.1:0-12695 GCA_964489485.1 uncultured Pseudomonadales bacterium
GCCTATTTCTATCTGATCTCTTCAGGGTCTACTCGGACCAGCCCATAACCATACCATTTCAGTTGAAAAAGGTGTCATTAATATATTCAATTTGTAGTGAACTCAACAATATCAAGACCTGACCCTTTTTCTTGTTGCTACTTTCGTCATTTTAATTAACATCAGGAGTAGAGTGAAATTTCGACTGGACCTGTTTGAATTGAATCAAGCAGGAAAATCCCACCAACCAACAGGAGAACTTGTTCAATGAGTGAAGATCAAAACACGATTAACAATTTGCAACACACAGGTTATCTATGGCAAAAAAGTCCCGAGCAAATTCTTCATGTCACCAGACTTCTGTAAGCAGAGGTTCATTCAATCGGAGAAAACAATCAGAGGGGAAACGTAACAAGCATCACAGTTCAATAGCAACGAATCGAAAACAAAGAACCTATCCGCCAGAGACAGCGGATATTTACACATTGCATTCAGGTGGATCTCATCTCGACACTGCCTACTCACCCATCAGGTCGCACCGACCGCTAGAGGCAAAGACTGCAGCTCAAAAAAGATATATATCAGCCATTATAAACAACTGTCTGACTTTTGGCATTGGTCCTGCTGGTACCGGCAAGAGTTATTGTGCAGCGGCACTGGCGGCTGATGCGTTGGAGAGCGGACAGGTCGAGCGTATTATCCTAACCCGTCCGGCAGTCGAGGCAGGTGAGCAACTTGGCTTCCTGCCAGGCGCAGTTGATGAAAAGTTCTCAGTCTATATCGACGCTTTTCGAGACATACTCAATGAAAGACTAGGGTCGGGTGCCGTGGATTACAACCTTCGCCATGGCCGAATTGTTGCGGCACCCCTTGCGTTTATGCGCGGCAAGACATTTGCCGCGGATACTTTTGTCATTCTGGATGAAGCGCAGAATACCTCCATTGAACAAATGAAAATGTTTCTGACGCGCATTGGCGAAGATTGCAAAGTTGTGGTGAATGGCGACATTAACCAGAGCGATATCAGGCGACCCAATGGTCTTGCCGATGCGGTAAAACGGGTGAAGGGATTGCCCGGGGTTTATGTTCACCAATTTGATCGAGAGGATATCGTCAGGAGCGGCCTGGTGAGGGCGCTGATTGATCGCTATGAGGAGCCCTGCGAGCGCGGCTAGTGTTTAGCCGCGTCGCCCCAGATTTCGAAGAGACGGGCGTCTCGTCTGCAGCCGGTACGATAAATTTTGTATCGGAACGGGTTCTTCAGGTAGTAGTCTTGATGTGACTCTTCCACTGGGTAGAAGGTGGATTGGTCCAGCACTTCTGTATATACCCGGTTGTCAGGGAATTTGGCGACGACCCGCGCTCTCGATGCGTAGGCTGCCTCACTTTGTGAGCTGGCTACAAAAATAGCGGCACGATAACTGGGTCCTTTGTCACAAAATTGCCCACGATCATCGAAAGGATCAATGTTCACCCAATAGATGTCCAGAAGGGTCTCATAACTTATCTGCTCTGGATCGAAAGTCACCTCCACTGCCTCATAGTGACCGCGATGGTTGCCGCGGTAAGTAGGGTTTTTGAGAGCACCCCCTGTAAAACCGGAAACAACGCCGGATACCCCATCAAGATCCTGATAAGCCGCTTCCATGCACCAGAAACAACCGCCTGCGAAGATGGCCTTCTCCGTATTGAAATCATTTTCCGCCAGGGCAAGTGATTGAAGTCCGCAGATCAAAATTGTGGTGAGCGCTATTTTTAATTTCATCTGGTGTCCATTGATTGTGTGCCGGGGAGTGTCTGCTTAGTGGACAGTATAGAGCCTCATTTGTTACAACCCAATTCGTTCAGTTACCATGTGGACAAATAGAGTGAGGTGACGAAATGGAATTTAAAGACAAGGTATGTGTTGTAACGGGTGGTGCCAGCGGGATTGGTGCCGCCAGTGCTATTGCTTTCGCTAAGGAAGGTGCAAAGGTCGTGGTGGTCGATATCGATGGTGATGGCGCAAAGTCAGTGGCCGACGCCTGTGGTGGTGTTGCTTTTACCTGCGATGTTGGTAGTGAAGAATCGACCAACTCGCTCGTTGAACAATATGAAAGTCGGGTGGGTCCAGCCGATTTGTTCTTTGCCAATGCAGGAATCTTTTCTGGCAGCGACCCTCTGACAACGCCCATCGAGATCTGGGACCAGCAGTGGAAAGTGAATGTCATGTCCCATGTCTTTGCCATTCGTGCGGTGCTGCCCGGGATGCTCGAGCGGAGATCAGGTTATTTTGTGCATACAGCATCTATGGCAGGTATATTAACGACGCCAGGTCGGTTGATCTATGCGACAACGAAACATGCTGTCGTCGGTCTTGCAGAATGGATGTCTGTTACCTATCACGACAAGGGTGTCAGATTCTCACTGCTGGCACCCCTGGGCGTACGGACGCCCATGTTAGGAGATGAAAATGCAACAGCCACATCTGCTGTGGTAGGACCAGTGAAAGAACCGGAAGAAGTCGCTCAGCAAGTCATAGAAGGGGTGAAGTCCGAACAATTTCTGATCCTGACGGATGAAATCGCGCAGACCTGGATGAACCGAAAAACCCTCGATCTTGATCGCTGGCTGGGGGGTATGCGGCGCATACAGGCAAAAATTGAATCGGCGGAGTAATGCTGTTAGCGAAACACTCGCATTACATAATTTAAAAGAAAGGTTTAAAAGGAGATCGGAATGGGTGAATTTTCTTCAATAGAACGCCATGAGGGCTGGGCCGAGATCGTGATCAATCGACCGGACAGACGTAACTCATTGATTCCGCCCCTGGCAGGTGAAATGACCGCCGCTTTTGAGGCGCTTCAATCGGATGATGATGTCGCCTGCATTCTGTTGCGGGGGGAGGGGGGTTACTTTTGCTCTGGAATTGATCTGAAAGCATTGCAACAGGACCCGCCACCAGACTGGGCTGGTAAAGATGTTGGTGACGTACGATCTTTACATCTTGCCATGTTTGGCTGTCGGAAACCGATTATTGGCGCCTTCGAGAAATTCGGCATTAATGCGGGTGCCGCCCTCGCCTTTGCCTGCGATATCCTCATCGCCGGTGAGACGTCTTTTCTGCAAATCGGTGAGATCCAGCAGGGTGTTGGTATCCCGATGAATGCAGCATGGATGAAAATAAAGTCAACGGAGACGGTGTTGGCAAGGCTCGCACTTTATGGCGACAGGGTGCCGGGTCCTGAATTGTTAAGGCTTGGCATCGCAACAGAGTGCGTTGCAGATACTGATGTTTTGAACCGTTGCAGGGTATTAGCGGAACGAATGGCTGGTTTCCCAAAAGGAGCACCGGCCGCTATTGTTGAAAGTATACGATCCATGCGAAAAATCGGTGATCCAGATTCGTTTTTCCCTAACGCTTCTGGCAATGCACTACGCAATGCAGCCCAGCTAAAAAACTAGCGTCGGAATGCCCCCAAAATAATAATAAGAAGTCCCTTTGATGATTCAATCGACGCAGAATGCCGAGACCTTCCTCGGCCATCCCAAAGGGCTGTTCGTCCTGTTCTTTACCGAGATGTGGGAGCGATTCAGCTATTACGGTATGCGCGCGCTGCTCATTCTTTACCTCACCAAACATTTTTTGTTTGGCGACAAAGAAGGCGCGTTGATATTCGGAAGCTATGCCTCGCTTGTCTACGCCATGCCAGTGCTGGGTGGGTTAATTGCAGATCGCTATCTTGGGTTCCGCAAGGCGATCACTTTCGGTGCCATTTTGCTTGTGTGTGGTCATTTCGGGATGGCTTTCGAAGGCCCCGGAGCAAGCCAGATGATAGTCAATGGGCAGACCGTCATTGTACGGGATCAGGTCTATACGCAGGCTTTCTATCTCTCACTCGCTTTCATTATCGTGGGTGTAGGTTTTTTGAAAGCGAATATCTCGACCATTGTCGGTCAGCTTTATGCCGTGGATGATCCAAGACGGGACGCTGCGTTTACTATTTTCTATATGGGCATCAATATAGGTTCTTTCGTTGCAACATTGTTATGTGCCTACCTGGGCGAGACCTATGGCTGGCGATATGGCTTTGGCATGGCGGGTATTGGCATGCTGGTTGGGCTTATCACCTTTCAACTGGGTCGTAAACATCTTCTCGGCCATGGGGAACCACCATCCCCGGCAGATCTTAAAACCACAGTGTTGCCGGGCATCAACAAAGAGCGACTGATTTATATTGTTGGGGTTCTATCTGTATTTGTTATATGGCAGGTCATCCAGAAAACGTCAGAGTTGGGTCTGATGCTATCGGTCTTCGGTGCCCTGGTGGTAGGTTGGGTCATCTGGTTCTCTGTCTTCAAGCTGGAACCCGAGGAAAGAGATCGCATGCTGGTGATGCTCTTTCTGATTATCGTCTCTGTACTGTTCTGGGCATTATTTGAACAGGCAGGTTCATCACTGACCCTGTTCACCGATCGGAACGTCAATATGGGTGATACTTTTACCGCAGGTATGTTCCAGTCACTGAACCCTTTGTTCATCATCATCCTTGCTCCTGTCTTTGCTGCCATGTGGGTCGGGCTTGCGAGACGGAAGTGGGAACCATCCACGCCTGCTAAATTTGGTCTGGGTATTCTGCAAGTGGGGCTCGGGTTTGCTGTGCTGATTTATGGTACGAGCCAGGCAGGACCAGATGGCAAGGTTGCTGTGATCTGGTTGGCTGCCATGTACCTACTTCATACAACAGGAGAGCTTTGTCTTTCACCTGTTGGCTTGTCCATGGTGACAAAGCTGTCTGTACAGCGAGTCGGTGCCATGATGATGGGCGTCTGGTTCCTGTCGAGCGCCTTTGCCGCCTATGCCGGTGGCATGATTGCAGGGCTAACCGCTATAAATCCAGAGGATGCGGCTGCCGAATCAGGCGCTGCCTCCTTAGCGGTCTATACTGGCGTGTTTGAAACGCTTGCCATTCTTGCCATTGTATTTGGTGTTGCCTTGCTTCTGGTTTCGCCATTGCTTCAGCGTCGAATGCACTAAGACAAAACTGCTTCAGCTCCTGGTCCCGGTTGGTGCACTGGTCAGAGTATCCTCTAACTCCTTCATCTTGATTGAAGCTTGTGCTGCCATTTCGAACAACCCTTGTGTTAGGCAGCGTGCAACTTCACTGGCAAATCAATGATGCCTCGCACAAAGTTAGACCTGAGCCGAACAGGTTCGCCCACCACTTCAACATACTTGAAGCGCTTCATGATCTCTTCCCAGACGATTCGTAGTTGCATTTCTGCCAGTCGATTACCCATGCAGCGATGAATACCAAATCCAAAAGACAAATGATTGCGGACATTTTTCCGATCAATCAGGAATTCATCAGCGCGGTCAATCTTGGTGGTATCACGATTTCCAGAGGCGTACCACATAACAACCTTGTCATCTTTTTTGATCGTCTGTCCTGCAAGAATAGTGTCTTCAACAGCACGTCGTCGCATGTGCATGAGGGGGGTCTGGTAGCGAATAATCTCGGACACCATGTTGGGTATCAGCCCGAGATTGCCGCGCAACTTATCGTATTCAGCAGGGTTATCGTTAAGGAACATCACACCTCCTGAAATTGAATTTCTGGTGGTGTCGTTGCCACCAACAATCAGGAGTACCAGATTTCCCAGGTATTCCAATGGCGTCATATTCTTTGTTGCCGGAGAATGCGCCAACATACTGATGAAGTCTGTCTTGTCCTTGCTGTCATCGTTTACCCGCTCATTCCAAAGCACCGTGAATTCTTCCAGACATTCCGTCAGTGCGGCCTGTCGTTCTTCTGGTGAGACGCTGTCGTCTCCTGCAATCTCCGGGCTTGCAGTTGCCATGTCTGACCAGAATGTCAATTTCGAGCGCCGCTCAAAAGGGAAGTCAAACAAGGTGGCCAGCATTCGCGTGGTAAGTTCGATGGAAACCCTGTCTACCCAATTGAATGTTTCGCCGATAGGCAGACCATCCAATATCTCGACGACCCTTTCCCGAATCAGTGGTTCCAAAGTGGCCAGGCTTCTCGGTGCGACGGCGCCGGTGACAGCTTTACGCTGGCCATCATGTTTGGGTGAATCCATGGCGATGAAATTTTCGAGCTGGAAATCTGCGGGATTGTCGCCAATGACAATACTAGGCTCGGAGGAGTAGATCAGATTGTTCTTATCGACTTCTACAATGTCTTCAAATCGCGTCACAGACCAGAAGGGCCCAAATGCGCTGTCTTTCAAGTAGTGTACTGGTGCTTCATTGCGAAGCCTTTCATAGAGTGCCCACTGGCTATCGGTCTCGTACAGGGTTGGATCTGATAGATCGATTTCTTCCAAAGGAATGTCGGCGGGATTAGTTGCCTGGTTTGAAATTGCTTCGCTCATTGAGATTCCTCAAGGTTAGTGGCTAGGTTAATAGTAGCAGGGTTCATGAGGCATGAGTCTACATAAGTCAATAGTGCGTATCAATGCTACGCAAAAGTAGAAATACGCAAAAGTAGAAATACGCAAAAACAGAACTACACAAAAACAGAACTACACAAAAACAGAACTACGCAAAATTAGATTCACCGTAAATTGAACAAACTGCTGGACTTGCGGCACACAGGCTGCGGACTAGCTGTTAATCACGCTTTTAGGGCCGAAAGCGATACTTGCAAGTTACTCTATTTCTTATCATCGGAGGATAAAATGAGAAGTATCAAACTATTTGGCGCGGGCGTTCTTGCCTTGCCACTTTTTCTGGCTCCAGCAGGGCTCGCCTATGGCGAAAATGCTGAAGTTATAGAAGAAATTGTCGTTACGGGGTCCCGTATCAGGCGCAACCCTTTAAATGAATCATCGCCTGTTATGGACATTAGCCGCGACAAGCTTCGCCGGTCTGGTGTGACGAATCTTGGTGATATGTTGCAAGATCTACCCATCACGGGATCTGCACCAAATTCACAGTTTAATGTACCGGGTAATTCTGGTTTTCCACAGGATGGTGCAGGTATCGGTGCTGGTGGTGTCCAATTGTCCTTGCGCAACATTGGTGCAAAGCGAACACTGATTTTGGTCGATGGCAAGCGCTGGATAGCGGGTGCTTCGGCATCTGGTGTACCAAGCACCGTTGACCTGAACACAATTCCAGACAATGTGATTGATAGAATTGAGATACTTCAAGATGGCGCCTCAGCGATTTATGGCTCTGACGCGATTGGTGGTGTCGTCAATATTATTACCAACTCTAAATTTGATGGCTTCAGGCTGGATGCGCAGACTGGTGAGTACCTCTCGGAAGGCGATGGTGCTTCTTCCAAAATAGCGGGTCTATGGGGCGGTGGTGATGATCGCTCTCATTTTGTCGTTAGCTTGAGTTATACAGAAGAGAAAGGCATCGAGACGGCTGACAGGAAACGTTCACGCTTCCCAAACCCGGACGCGGATAGCTGTAATATTCCAGGGACTTTTTGTTCTTCTTTCACACCACAGGCACGCATCGTGCTGGGACCTAACTTTGGTTTCACAGATATTACCTTGAACGATGGGGTCTTGAATGATGGCGGTGCGAATATTCCGGTATTTGACCCTGCTAATCCCGTTGCTGGTGACTTCCATGCTTTTTCCGGCGCTGACAGGTTTAACTACAATGGACCAGGCTTCAACTTTCTGAGGACGCCTAATGAAAGGACGAACATTTACGCATCGGTAACCCATGAATTTACTGACAATCTTCGTTCAATTGTGACCGCATCCTATACAAAGCGTAAATCAAGAACCAAGGCAGCACCAGAACCACTTTGCCTGGGTAACGATTGTGGAAACCGCATCAGTGATAACTTTGTTGTCTCTGCGCTGAATCCTTTTAACCCCTTTGGTGTTGATTTGTCAGTTGCTAACGGAAACCTTGAGTTTATTGGCAGGCGACCCCTGGAATCTGGCGGTCGTCTTTTCTTTCAGGATGTTGACAGCTACTTTATCAGCGTCGGTCTTGAAGGTAGCTTCGATGCGGGTAGTCGCACCATGTACTGGGATTTAACCGGTAGCTACGGCGATAACAGTGGTTTCCAGGAAAAGGAAAATTCCCACAACCTGGCGAAACTTCAAATCGCATTGGGTGACCCGACAAACTGTGCGCTGGTGCCAAACTGTGTGCCTTTTAATATCTTCGGTGGTCAGGGACCCGATGGAACCGGCTCTATCACCCAGGAAATGCTCGACTTTGTGACCTATACGCAACGTGACTTCAGCGAGCAGACATTGAAGGACATTGTGTTCAACATTACAGGTGATATTGCAACACTTCCTGCTGGCGAACTGGGTTTTGCGGTGGGTGCAGAATATCGTGAACATGACGGATCTTATCGCCCTGACCCAATAGCCGAGAGTGGCGAAACCGCCGGTATTCCAGCGGGCGCAACTGCTGGTAAGTTTGACGTGACGGAAGTTTATGGCGAATTGAATATTCCAGTAATATCCGGTTCTCAGTATCTTGAGGCAACCGTTGCTGCGCGATATTCCGACTATAGTACGTCTGGTTCGGAATCTACCTACAAGGCAGGTTTGTTGTGGAAGCCCACAGATGATGTTTCCCTCCGTGGATCTATTTCTACCGGTTTCCGGGCGCCTGGCATCGGGGAATTATTTGGTGGTGCTGCACGTGAGGATTTCACCTTTACCGATCCCTGTGCTGACTACACCGCTATTTTGGGTTCCAGCAATGGTGGTCGGGATGCAGCGCAGTCTGCAACAGTGCAGGCCAATTGTGCGACCCTTGGCGTGCCTGTTGGCCTTGCTCAGTTGAATCCGCAGTTGAACGCTGTTTCGGCGGGTAATGCGAACCTTAAGGCAGAGACCTCAGATTCATGGACGGTTGGTTTTGTGTACAACCCGGCCTGGGTTGACAACATGAGCTGGCTCGACGCGGCGACATTGTCCCTGGACTACTATGATTTGCAGATAGATGATGCCGTTCAGGGTCTTAGCCCCGGTGATGTTATTGATGGGTGTGTCAACACACTTGATCCGACACTCTGCGCATCTGCACCACGAAGTAGTTCTGGCCGGTTAGGACTGGTTAATAACCAGTTACAAAATATCGGGAAGATAGAAACATCAGGTTTTGATATAGCAGCGACATTTACAATCCCGGCATCCAACATCGGTGATTTTGTGATTTCGGTTGATGCTACAAACCTGGATAACTATGCCGAGTTTGTCACCAACCCTGATGGCACCACGTCAAAGAATGACCTCACTGGTATTCATACAGACGAGACCTTCCAGCGGGCATTTCCAGAATGGCGGGTGGTGACCTCGATCAACTGGATGAGAGATCGTTGGAGCGGTAATGTGGCATTCCGTTGGGTTGATGAGATGAAACTGGACGACAGGACGACTGATCTTGATTCTGTGATGTTTGCTGATTTTCAGTTGATCTACAATCCACCAGTTGCTAGCGATGGCATGACAGTTTCAGTTGGTGTGAATAATTTCCTGGACGAAAAGCCACCTGTTTGTTTTCCGTGTGGTGTTATCGGCTTGAGCAATGTCTCACATGACCTGCCGGGTCGAGTGGGGTATCTAAGACTGTCTTATGAAATGTAGATTCGTTGAGTAAGGCAGGGAAAAATCTCTTTGGGTCACTTCGGTGACCCTCTTTTTGCCTCGCGTAAATGGCAGGCGAGGTTCCCTAGCTTATGCAGGAAGTGTCGCCCTGCCAGATCGTAGCTGAGGTATTGGTTGTTCTCCGTCAGCATCTTCGAAGGGTAGTTTTACCGCACTGGCGAGGACCGGTTAACAAGAGGATTTTCTCGCCCAGGTCTTCCAGCAACGCGGGTTTCAGGTATCTGTCCATGCCGACTATTTTTCACTAAACTGCAAAATAGTCACGGCTAATTGTCAATTGACTGAAAAATAGTCGAGCCAGTGGTCAGATATCTTGTGAGAAGAAATTAGAAGTTTTTAAGATGTATGCTCGGTCACACGACGTCCAATCCATTGCATAAAGCCCATCAGGATAATGTAAACACCGACAGCAAAGGCATAGGGAAGTACCGGATCAATTTGGTACATCAGGCCACCGAGAAGCGGGCCAATGGTGAAACCAAGAGGACCACAAGAACCTGCAACGCCCGCAACAGCGCCTTGTTCTTCGGTCGATACAGCGAGCGATGCGCCTGCCATGAATCCCGGTCCGGCAAGACCCATGCCGAAACCCAGAATCATCATGGCGATGGTGAGTATCAACTGTGTATTGAAAATCGCCATCAAGGAAAAGGCGACAATCAAGAGCGGTATCGCGAGTTTAAGCAGGTTGAAGGGCGCAATATTGAGGCGTTGTACAACAAACATCTGGGCAAACAGCGAGCTGAAAGCAGATAGACCCATGGCAAGACCCAGTGTTTGCGCAGTCTCAGCTGCGGATAAACCAAGTGTATCCTGGAAGCGAAATCCCATGGTTTGTTGAACCAGTGCAAAGCCCATAAACATCAAAACACCCACGACAATAAACGGCAGGATACGCCTGTCTGTATATTTCAATCTGGGCGGTTTCACCTTCGGTCTTTCCTTTCGCGGTGTGTCTGGCAAGAAGCGCAAAATAAACAGCCCATTCAAGAGCGCCATGACAGCCATTATCCAAAGCGGTGCTAACATTGAAATAAAGGCGAGGCTGGCAACCGCAGGGCCCAGTATCGCGCCGATATTATTTGCCGCACCGGCAGCACCCATTCCCTTGGTTCTGTTGCTCACATCGGTGATGTCTGCCATATAGGCGGTGGCAGAAGGCATGGTGGCGGACATCACACCAGCGTGCATGACTCTTGCCAGAATCAATGACAAATAAAGTGGAATACCGACAATCATGCCGGACAAACCAGCAGATAAAACAGAGTTAAACAGTGCCGTGCCGAGCGAAAAACCAAACAAGCCAATGACCATCACGCGTTTTCTGCCCCAGCGATCACTCATTCGGCCCCAGATGGGGGAAGAAAGAAACACCGTGAGTGATGACGCCGCGATAATGCTGGTGATCTGGAATTCTGAGAGACCAATTTCACGACCTAGTGGTGCGAGTATTGGAAACAGTACAGTAAAGCCCATCCCCACAATAACCAATGAGGCGAGCAGCGTGTTTCGCGCTGTGCGATAGGGGAAGTCTTGCATGGGCACTTTTTCTACGTCGATCCTTTTTGAAACTGTGCGGCGTGGAAACGGATATGGTCTTCCATAAAGGATGCCATAAAGAAGTAGCTATGATCGTAGCCCGTCTGCAAGCGGAGATCTAATACTCTGCCTGCCTCATCACAAGCAGTTCGTAACAAGGCTGGTTTGAGTTGATCGTCAAGAAAGTTATCTGCGCTACCCTGGTCTACCAGAATGGGCTGGTCAACTTCACCGGCATGACGAATCAATTCGCAGGCATCGTATGCCTTCCATGCTTCCTTGTTTCCCCCCAGATAATGACCCAACGCCTTTTCACCCCAGGGACAATTCATTGGTGAACAGATAGGGGCGAATGCAGAAATAGAACGAAACAACGAAGGGTTTTTTACGCCAATGGTTAATGCACCGTGACCGCCCATGGAGTGCCCGAATATCCCGCAATGGGAAGTATCCACCGGAAACTCAGCGGCTATCAATGCAGGCAATTCATCGCTGATGTAATCGTACATCTGATAATGCTTCTGCCATGGGTCTTGTGTTGCATTCACGTAAAAACCGGCGCCCAGTCCAAAATCATAAGCGCCGTCCGGGTCGTCCGGGACGCCATCTCCTCTCGGGCTGGTATCTGGTGCCACGATAGCGACGCCGTATTGGGTGGCATATCGTTGCGCACCTGCCTTCTGTACAAAATTTTCATCGGTGCAAGTTAGACCGGATAGCCAGTAGAGCACCGGCACATTGCCAGATTCTGCCTGGGGCGGCAAAAAGATGGAGAAGTTCATCTCGCAGCCTAGCGATTGCGCCTTGTGGCTAAATCGTAACTGTCGCCCGCCAAAGCAGCGGTTTTCGGATAGTGTCTTTAGCATATTCTCATGCTGCTTCAATTTTTAACCTCTCGGCAAGCCAGATTTTAATGACAGCCTGCCGAGTCACACCCATGGTGGAAGCAGCCTTATCAAGGTCGTCAATCATCCAGACCGGGAAATCCACATTGACTCTTTCCTTTTCAAGATTGGGCCGGGAACTGGAATCTGTATCGAAATGCTGGAGTATACTTTCCTTACCATCATCAAATTTTTTATCGAGTGCTTTAGATTTCATACTTATTATCCTAGGTATAGGGCGATCTCTTCTTTCCTGGATCGCCGAACTGAGATGATTCGGGTTAGACCCGGTTCCCGGTCAGTGGTAATTGCTGTCCAGTTTTTTGTGCCAATAAGGCCGATATAGAGGTGACGTGTTTCTTCACCGGCGACACTCTTGGAAGGAATCTTCACGATGAAGCGATCGTCCCTAAGTATCTGCGCATCATCAAAATTGATGCCGTGTTTTCTCTCATTTAACGGGCTCTTACGGTGATCGAATTCAAACTTCATGGTATATATAATATACCTTTTTTACCAAATTGAGAACCAGTGATCATCGCCCCCGGATTCTGTGAATGGATTGTGATTGATCTAAATCATGACTCTAAATCAGGATAGCCAGGCCAAATACGTTATCCTTCTGATCTAAAGGAGAAGTAGTTTGGACGAACCCGTTAACACGACTCGATTTTTACCACTCGAAGGGAGTAT
>CAZAZB010000032.1:12795-17491 GCA_964489485.1 uncultured Pseudomonadales bacterium
GTAGTTTGGACGAACCCGTTAACACGACTCGATTTTTACCACTCGAAGGGAGTATTAATTTTCGCGACTTCGGTGGTTATGAAACGGAGAGTGGTCAGAAGGTCAAATGGCGTCGATTGTTCCGATGTGGCTCACTTGCCATGTTGTCCCGTGAGGGCATCAAAGATTTCTCTGGGCTGGATATATCTGTGATCTGTGATCTGCGCCGTGAAGATGAGGCGGCGATGGGCATGACTTCAAATAGGGCGCCCTTTGACTGTCGGCAAGCTATTCCCATCGCCCAGGGTAGCAGCGAGATGTTACGGACCAGTATCAGAGATCCATCCCAGAACGCTGCGGACAGAATTAGATTTATGACTGATGTCACCCGCGAACTGGCAAAACATCATGGTTCCGAATATAGACAACTTTTTCAATACCTACTCGAAGCAGAAGGTGGCTTCCTGCTGCATTGTTCTGCGGGCAAGGATCGCACAGGTTTTGGCGCAGCGCTGATTCTCGCCGCACTTGGTGTAGATGAGGACACCATCATGCAGGATTATCTGCTCACCAATGAGGCTGCTTGCCTGTATGAGTTTATGCACACACGCATGCGCGACCAATTTGGCGCTCACTTTGACGAGGAAAGTATCAACGCAGTGGGCGGGGTCAAGGAAGTCTACCTTCAGGCGGCATTGGATGAGATTGCCTCGACACATGGTTCGCTGGATCGATACCTTGAAGAGATTGGTGTGGGCAAGCGAGAAAAAGAACAACTCAAAGAAAAACTGCTCGATGAGTAAGTGAGATTTTAGATATGCGAATGACTGCTTCGGGATTGGTCGTAGCCGGGTTGATAGTTGTCGGGTCAGTGTCCAATTCAGAGCTGGCTGGCGCGGCAACGGTCGAAGAGAAACCCGGCATGAACCTCTGCGTCACCTGTCATGGGGAAGAAGGCAAAGGTAACAAAATGCTAAAGGCGCCGGGCATTGCTAATTTAGAGCCCTGGTATGTCAAACGGCAACTGCGAAATTACCGGGAAGGCCTGCGCGGTGGGGATGCCTCCGATGCCGAGGGGACACTCATGCGCTCTATCGTTGAATCTCTTAGCGACAAATCCATTTCGGCCTATGCCGAGGCAAGTGCCGCCTATCCAGATTACATTCCGGATTCTGAAGGGCCTGGGGGCAGTGCGAGCCTGGGTAAATCTTTCTATGGCCATCAATGCGGTGCCTGTCATGGTCCTTCAGGGAAGGGAATAAAGTCACTTGGAGCGCCCTCCATCGCCGGGTTGGAGGGTTGGTACATTAAAAAACAAATCGCTAATTTCAAAAATGGCACACGCGGTGGTGTGAAGGGCGATACCTATGGCGGCCAGATGGTGTTCTATCTTTCCAGGCTAAAGAGTCTTGATGACCTCGGCGATATCATCGCTTACCTGCGAGATCCGGCGGCTGTTGATTGATGAAAGTCGTACAGCTCCTGTTCTTTTTCTTACTTCTCGGCGTATCGCAGTTCGACGCCTCTGCAGATCCTGAGACTATTGTGCTTGCCGATACATGCCCTCCAGGGTTTGAACAGGTTGAAGGCCGGTGCTATTTGCGAAATTTGTATCAACTGTACGCTTCACTGCAAGGCGCTGGTGTCGGTGGTCTAAAAACAGGCCTGCCTCCCCTCAGAGAAGGCTTTACACCGCAGCAGATAGATCTGGGTCGTTATCTATTCTTTGACCCGCTACTGTCAGCAGATGGCAGCACATCCTGCGGCAGTTGCCATCATCCCGGTTTTGGCTTCGCCGATGGTACGGGTAGAAGCATTGGTATTAGTGGTCGGAAGGTGAAGCGCTCTGCTCCGTCGTTGTGGAATGTTGGCTTCCTGGACAAGCTCTTCTGGGACGCTCGGGAGCGCACACTAGAGCAACAGATGAAAGGTCCGCTCTATGCGGCGGATGAAATGGGTAACACTGAAGAAAAATTACTCAAAGACCTAAACCGGAATGATCAATACAGGCGGCTGTTCAAAGATGCGTTTGCTATACGGAGCATTTCGGCACCACTCGTTTACACGGCGCTCGCTGCATTTGAATCCACTTTGATATCACTGAATAGTCGCTATGATCAGTACGCTCATGGCTATCACAAGGCACTGACCCGTGACGAAATCGAAGGGCTCAATGTTTTTAGATCATTTGTAGCACGATGTTCCGAATGTCATACGCCTCCACTTTTTACCAATCAGGAAGTCGCGGTTATCGGTACGCCCGAACCCGAAGGCATGCCGTTCGATGAAGGTGAAGGTGGATGGACAGGCGATAAGACACAGCGTGGTGGCTTCAAAGTACCGACGTTGCGTAATATTGCATTAACAGCACCCTACATGCACTCGGGTCGCTTCGGTAATTTGAAAGAGGCCGTTCGTTTCTACACCGAAGGGCGAGGTCATGCGGTGCCCGTAGGTGAAGAGCTCAGCATTCACTGGCATATATGGGAGCCGGACCTTTCTGAACATGAGCTGGACCTGCTGGTTAAATTTCTAAAGACATTGAACGATACGTCACTGGCACCAAAGATACCGGAACGTGTACCATCAGGCTTGCTGCCTGTGGGTCGCATCCCTGTACGAGATACAGTTGCAAATAATTAAATTGAGGGGAGATTGAAAATGAAACAGTGCCGAAAGATATTGCGGGTCTCTATTTTACTGGCGTCTTCACTGGTATTTGTACAGGGCGTCAGTGCAGCAGAGATCGTTGTTAATCAGGGCGACGTGATTCAAGACGCGGTATTGAAAGCCAAACCAGGTGACACCATTCTGATCCACCCGGGAACTTACAAAGAAACCGTTTACATCGACAAGAACAACATCACGCTACGGGGTGTGATCCAGATGGGTCATTGGCCGACGCTAGAAGGCGAGAAGATTCGTAATGACGCCATACTCTATTCAGGAAGCGGTATCACCATCGAAAACCTGAAGATCATTAACTACAAGGGCAATGGCATCATGGGGCAGGCGGGTAATAACTTCACCATCCGCAATAACTTGATTATTGATGCTGGTGTTTATGGCATCTTTCCCGAATATGGCAAGAACGGGTTGATTGAGCACAATGTTCTTTCTGGCATCGAGGACGCCGCTATTTATGTGGGCATGAGCGACAATGTCGATGTGTTGCACAATGAAGTATTCGACAGCGTTGCCGGCATCGAAATTGAAAACAGCCGCCATGCCATAGTTGATGGTAACTATGTTCACGATAATACCGGCGGCATTCTCGTTTTCATCACCCCTGGCCTGCCCATCAAGACTAACTACGATGTTATTGTGCGCAACAATTTCATCGTCAATAACAACCATGAAAACTTTGCCATACCAGGGTCAATCGTTTCCTTCGTCACCAAAGGGACGGGCATCACCATCATGGCCGCAGATGATGTCACGGTAGAAAACAACATCATTACTGGTAATGAATATATCGGCATTGGTATTGCCGGGCTGGACTTTATCTCTGCCGTGCGAAGCGACCCGGATTCAGAGCCGAATCCGGATCGTGTACGAATCCTGAACAATATGATGTGGGATAATGGCAAGCATGCCATGCCGGAAATACTTGAAGCCCTGAAAGCCGCGGTGCCGGGTGTCGATCATGTTGATATCGCAGATGTCAGCCAGGGTAAGGGAAGCTGTATTCTTGACAAGTATCGTTACCCGGCAGTGGGGCTGGAAAAGTATACAACCTGTGAAGTGACTTCCACTGCGGATACCTTAACCTACACCCTGCCAGAGCCCGTTGAAATACGCGAGATAGCAGCAGAAGACAAAGGTAAAGCTGCCTATTTTGGTATCTGCGCAGGATGCCATGCCTATAGCGCAAAGATGATTGGCCCGCCCACCATGGCAATCCAGGCAATGTATCACGGTCGGCCGGAAGCACTTGCCGCCTTTATTGCTAACCCGACAAAGGTGCGTGAAGACTACCCTGAAATGCCGCCACAAAATTATCTGTCAGAAGATGTTCGTCTGGCGGTGGCAAAGTACATGTTGTCTCTGGAGAAATAGCTGGCGTGGTTCGCAGATGAATCATTTAAGTGAGCAGTACCCGGCGATCTAACGAAACGCTAACGGGGCAATGATCTGACCCCATGATATCAGGGTGGATAGCGGCATCCAACAGGTACTGCTGTGCGCCCGGTGATGCCAGAATGTAGTCGATGCGCCAACCAATATTGCGTTCACGAACACCTTTCTGTTGGCTCCACCAGGTGTAGTGGTCGCCTTCGGTCTGGAAAGCGCGAAAAGTATCAATCCAGCCTGATTTAATCCAGCGTTCAAGTTCCCGGCGTTCCTCCGGCAGGAAACCACTGGTCTTCTGATTGGACTTTGGCCGCGCCAGATCGATTTCTTTGTGGGCGATATTGAAGTCACCCATCACCAGAATCGGGCGGCCTGCATCGAACTCCTGCTGGAGAATGCGAAACAGTTTTCGATAGAACCTTAGCTTGTAAGGGACCCGGCTATTATCCCGCTCCTTGCCACTGCCATTGGGAAAGTAACAATTCACAATCTTTAAGTTGCCAAATTCCACGGTCTGCATTCGACCTTCCTTGTCGAATTCCGGCTTGCCCATGGATGTGTTAATGGAGTCTGGTGAGGCGCTAGAGAATAGCCCAACACCGCTGTATCCCTTCCGCTGCGCACTGGAAAGATGAAAGTGCCA
>CAZAZB010000033.1:0-11866 GCA_964489485.1 uncultured Pseudomonadales bacterium
AATTGCCACCAGCGCATTGCAACGGGTAAATCTGCTGGACAGAATAGACCACCTACCCAATCAACTCTCTGGTGGACAAAGGCAGCGCGTCGCAATCGCCAGGGCACTGGTGATGGAACCTTCTATCTTGTTGGCAGATGAACCCACCGGGAATTTAGATTCACGTACCTCTGTTGAGATCATGAAGTTATTTGATGAACTGCAAGCGGAAGGTCATACCGTCATCGTGGTCACTCACGAATCCGAGATTGCCAAGCATTGCCACCGGGTAATAGAGATGAATGATGGTCAGATTGAAAGTGACTCAATGAAAAGCAGGCCACGATGAAAAGCAGGAAAATATAATGTTATTCGCCCTGCTAGAGAGTTCGAGATCTGCATTGGCTTCAGTGCTCGCCCATGGGCTACGTAGTTTTCTGACAACATTAGGCATTGTCATCGGTGTTGCTGGCGTCATCGCGGTCGTTTCACTAACGGAAGGGTTGAGCGCCTCCGTCAGTGATCAGTTCCAGGCACTGGGAACCGATAGCCTGACCTTAAGATCCTATACGCCACTAGAGGCGCTTATATCGAAGCCGACTACCATATCTAGCGGAGAGTTAACCGTAGAAGGGCTAACAATGAGGTTTATCAGCAAGCCTATTGTCAATATTTTCGCAGCAAAGTCAGCAATCCATAGGCGGCAAAGGACAAAACCGGGCAGAGAAGCCAAATGACAACAAGTTCCGTTGCAGTGGCACGTTCCCAATTTGTATACGACCAGAGAAAAGCAGTTAGGGACACGGCTGCAAAAACAGAAAGGGAGATAGAACGCGGATAAACAGGAACCTCATCTGCATTTTTTGTGGCATCTTGACCGTTCTTATTCATCCTGTTCCAATCCTCCGTAACCCGCATACAGCTCTAGAGAACCTCTGATTAAGTTCGGACCGCCGTGCTGACAAAAATATGCCATTAATCAGAGCTTCCCTAGATGGTTAACTGTCTTCTTCATCCTTGGCAACTGATACACCGGAAACATCCGTTACACCTGAACCACCTGGCCCATCGGAAGTCGCAAAGACATAACCTACGCCTACCAGTGCACCTACTCCGGCGCCAACCCAACCGCCAACCCTAACACCCCATAATGCACCCGCGATCGCACCTGAAGCCAGACCAGAAGTTCCAGACATCACTACTCCGAACATTCCTGCCGCGATCGCACCTGCCCCAGAAACCTCGTTTATTTCATCGTAACTTAATTCCCTCACGTTTCAACTCCTATTAATGATACCGCTACTAGAATTGGCAGATTGACCGAACTACTGAGCTAAAAGTAGAGACTATTGCTGCAATAATTGTGAGTTCAAGATCACTACACATTAAGGACTTTGACATTAATAGGTAGGGCAATTTCTCAGACAGAAACTAACCCACCACGCCCCAATAAATTGCTGCTGCAGTTCCTCGATCTGAAGGTGGTCTGACCGGATAGAAAATTGCACTTTTGCTGTACACTCCATCAAGAGATAGCATGTGGTAATGTAGATTTAGATTCACGTACCTCTGTTGAGATCATGAAGTTATTTGATGAACTGCAAGCGGAAGGTCATACCGTCATCGTGGTCACTCACGAATCCGAGATTGCCAAGCATTGCCACCGGGTAATAGAGATGAATGATGGTCAGATTGAAAGTGACTCAATGAAAAGCAGGCCACGATGAAAAGCAGGAAAATATAATGTTATTCGCCCTGCTAGAGAGTTCGAGATCTGCATTGGCTTCAGTGCTCGCCCATGGGCTACGTAGTTTTCTGACAACATTAGGCATTGTCATCGGTGTTGCTGGCGTCATCGCGGTCGTTTCACTAACGGAAGGGTTGAGCGCCTCCGTCAGTGATCAGTTCCAGGCACTGGGAACCGATAGCCTGACCTTAAGATCCTATACGCCACTAGAGGATCGGATGAAGGGTATTCGCGCACGGCTCACCGATTCAGATTTGAGTCTGATTGAAGATCGCGTTGATGGTATTGCGTCTATCACACCCATATTGTTTGCCAACAGGGCAAGTCAGGTGCGCTATGGTTCAGAAACCGCCTTCAGCCAGATATTTGGCACGACCCAGGCCTACCAGGACGTTGATCAGAGTTATGCCGCCAGCGGCAGGTTTTTAGTTGGCAGTGATAGTAGAACCCGACGCAGAGTCTGCGTTCTCGGCGATTCCCTAAGAGAGAAATTAGGTTTACCTGAAGATGCCGTCGGTGAATATGTAGAGATAGGCAAGGAGTGGTTCAAGATTATTGGCATTCTTGAGTCGAAAGGGGAACTCATGGGCTTCGATCAGGATGACCGGGTAATCCTGCCTTACCAGACCATGCAAAGTTTGTTGGGAAATCAAAGCAAAACCGATATCCAGATCCAATTGACGGTTGCCGAACAGGCCAACATCGACAAGGTTGTTAGCCGTGTACGGGATCTTCTACGTCGCGCCCATGGGTTATCCCTGGACGAAGATGATGATTTTAAGATCCAGACCGCTGAGCAGTTAACAGAAACTTTCGACAGGATAATAGGCACTGTTACCCTGGTCGTTGGCGGCATCGTCAGTATCTCACTACTGGTGGGCGGCATCGGCATCATGAACATCATGTTGGTGTCTGTCACCGAACGAACGCGGGAAATAGGTATCTGCAAGGCTATCGGCGCCAAACGGCATCATATTCTGATGCAGTTTCTGGTAGAGGCATTGTTGCTATCTCTGCTCGGCGGGTTCATTGGATTATTAGTCGGATATGGTCTCGGCGTAATGATTGCCATGAGCATCCCTTCTTTCCCGCCCGCCAGTATCCCGCTATGGGCTGCGGTTCTTGCATTGGGATTCTCGGCGTTGGTTGGCATTATCTTCGGCATACTACCGGCAGCCAAAGCGGCAAACCTCGACCCAATAGATGCATTGCGCTACGAATAAGACAAGTCAGCGTGTTAACTGCCGGTCAATCGGTAAACTAGTCACCCTGGTGCAAAGCCGCCCCACGCCCAGAATCTGTGCTCAGACATCGATCTTCCAATAGCGTCCTAACACCATCAGTAATCCGCAAATGACCAGAATCAAAATCGAAAGACCCGCTAACGCCTGTATCATAGAGCCGATCTCTGCCATTAGCCCAAATACCAAAAACCATAAAATGGCACCAACACCTTCACCGAAACCAACAATTGATGTCACTGTCGCCCGCGAATCACTCTCGATTTCCTCCTGGAGAAAGCTGGCATAAAGTGTACTGGCGAAACCAAAAACCGCAAAAAACAGCGCAATGAGAAAAGGTAATAACAGACCAATAGACATGCTAGCGAGAAGTAAAATAAAGGCTGCTGCGCCCATGCACAGCAATAACTGATGTTTCGACCAATGGGTAAAGCGATGTGCCAACGCCTGTCCTGCTGCTTGAGCCAGAAGAATAGGCGCCGTCAGGAAAGCAATATGACTCAGCGAGAAACCTGAAGCTTGCAGCAGTGGGCCAAGGTATTCATCCAGCACGCCATAGGACATCAGTAGCAACATGGATGTCATCAGGATGTAGAGAATCGTTCGATTGCCGACTGCCTCTTTCATACCCATCAGGAGATTATCCATATAGCCTTTCTCGTAGACTTCTTCTGACTTTTCAACGTCTCTTACCCAGAAGATAAAAGGCAGGGTGGCCACAATCGGTACCAGCGCACTCAGCAACAACACAAAGCTGTAGCCATTGACAATTAAAAAGCCTCCGGATAATTCACCCGCGGCAACGCCAAAGGCAGCCAGAGCCTCAATTCGCCCATAGTGCCGAGTGAATGTCGACGCCTGGCTCTGCTCTTCCAATGTGTCATGCAACAAGGCTTCCCAGGCACCGGAACGCAGCGAACTACCGATACCCCAGAGCGCAAACCCAAGTGCGTAGCCCCAGAAATCCTGCCAGACAAACCAACTCAAAAAAGCGAGCGCCTTGAGAAATGCGCTGCTAACAATTAACCACTTTCTTGAGAAGGTATCTGCAAGGGCACCGGAAGGTACCTCGCTGACGAGCGCAATGCCTGCCCACATTGCAAACAAATAGGATAGCTCAATGGGCGTAACCCCATAGGCACCGAACATCACCGCATAAAGCGGGTAGATAGGAATAATCTCTCTGCCGCCGCCGTTGATATAGAACGCCAGCAGCGGTTTGTTAGTTTCCTTAATTCAGGGCACCTAAGCTTGAGTGGATTTCAGTCTACCGGGCAGAACAGCTGTCGGTGAACGATCAGGCTTGAATGGGTAGACTAATTGCCCCCAGAAACCCGGCGGAACCTTCTCTTTTACACCGAAGACCTCGGGTGGCGTCGATGGTAGATAAAGCGTTCCGAACAGCCAATCAAAAACAGGAAATAGCCCGGAAAAGTTTTTGTTCAGCCCTTCATGCCGTGCGGTATGGTGCCAACGATGAAAATTAGGACTGGCGATCACAAAACGCAACGGACCAAAAGACCAGGGTACATTGGCATGAATGAAAATTGAAAAGACCAGTAACAGAGGGATATAGGCGGCTAGCGCCGTAAGCGGAAACCCGAGCAACACAAATGGAACAACACGCAATGTTTTCGGGATGATGTCGTTGAGCGGGTGTACACGGACAGCCGAGAGCCAATCAAGATCTTCAGAACTGTGGTGGATAACATGAATATCCCACAGGTCAGGCAACTTGTGGAATGCCCTGTGAATCCAGTAGCCAATAAGATCGCCAAGTACCAGCATCTCCACCACGATCAACCACATGGGCTGCGCGGCAACGGGACCAAATCCATGAACTCTCATGGTGTCAAAATCCAATCCTGACAATCGCACAACGAAGAAGATCACCATCCCTGCACAAAAGGTGGTGATCGCTTTTGTTACAACCGGGTTAAAGAACCAATAGACGAGATCAAGAAGAAATCCAGAGCGCAGGAATGCAGCGGGTTTACGCTTCACGGCCGGAAAGAATCTTTCAAGCAATCCTATTGTGACGGCCATAAGGAGAAACAGTATTGACAGGATGAGCAATTGCTTCATCCCGGCATTCTATGCCTGAAATGGAAAAGATTGCAAAGGTCCTCGAACGTGCCACAACAGAAGGTCGTTCAAGTCGCCTTGTCCACACCAACAATCAGCAACCCTAGGCCAGTGGTCCAGATTGCACAGGCAAGCAGGTCAAACAGACTGTATCTCACGCGCGGCATACCACTCACACCGGTTAACAATGGTACAAGGCTTCTGATTGGTGTTAGAAATCGACCGATAATAATGGCGAATGCGCCATATTTTCTGAATAAGGATTCCACTCGATCAAGCATGGCCCGGCGCCGTATGGCCAGTCGCGTGTCATGGAATTGTGGCCCTATCCAGCGTCCGAAATAGTAGCCGATATGATCAGAGAGGCTTGCACCTACGAAGGCAAGCGGCAGCATTTCTGAGAGCGTGGCGATCTCCTGAACATACAAGAGGCTGCATACAGATAAAAGAATGATGCCGGAAATGAAGAGACCGATGCCAATAAAGGCCTCTAGAAATGCCAGAACGGGAACGACCAATAAGGCAAATTCGGGGTTGGCATGTAACCAGTCAAGGATAAATTCAGACAAGGGTAAAATTAAGCAATGTGTCGGACCGTCAGGTGTAAGTAGGACCCGCTATTCCTCTTCGCAACTCACCTTGTCGCGAAGATAGGCTTGCGCAAGCTTGGCGACAGACTTACCTTTCTGTTGCTCGATAACCTGATTTAAAATATCAGTCGCGCGAACACAATCTCCCATCAGGTTATAGACCTTGCCCAACTTGAAGGCAGCATCCGGGACCTTTCGGTGGTCCGGGAAGAAGGTTATAACCTGGGCGAGGGCTTGTCTGGCCGCTTCATAGTCAGGTGGTGGTTTGGCAGCATAGACTTCACCCAGCCAGTAGTAGGCATTTGGCGCATAGGTTCCATCAGGATACTGTGCAATAACTGCTTGCAACTGCGTTATAGCGAGGTCGTATTGCCTGTTTCTGATCAACTCAAGGGCCGTCTCATATAGCGTTTTCTCATCCTGTGCAGATTGCTCCGTGACCTGGGGATTACTGCCAGTCTCATCATGGGTGTCGCTAATCTCGGGTCCTGTCACTGGTAAAATAGCGGGGCTCTGACGGCTCAAATCCTGGAATCTCTTATCTAATTCAAGGTATCGGTCTTCCTGGGTTGCACGCATCTTTTCAATTTGGTGGGTCAGATCTTCAACAAGGCCGCGTAGCTCCATCACATCCCGCTGCATCAATTGCATCTGGTACTGGCCTTCCATGCCGTCCATCTCAGTCGATCTGGCCGTTGCACCCTCAGTAATTCCATCCTTAGTCATTCCGTCCTCAATAGGCGCTTGAAATGGAAGAACTTCCGATACAGCGGCTACATTTTCACTGGATAGGGATTCAGCGGCGGCCGGAGCTGTCCGTGACTCAATGGCGATGGGGCTGCTCTGTGCAATGACCCGACTTGCTGGTAAAACAGCGGCCAGGAATAGCAGACATGCAGAAAGCAAAAATGGCGTAAGAAACCCTGATAAGGGGCTTCGTACACCATTTTTAATTTGACCAGATGCTGTCAGCTGCATATCAGCCATAAGATGCCCGTCTGATGACCTATCGGTAGACGATTTCTACTCGGCGATTCTTCGCCCATGAGCTTTCACTGTGCCCGGCACTCATTGGCTTTTCTTCACCATAGCTAATCACTTCAACCTGGGATCTTGAGGCTCCCTGGGCAACCAGGTAGGCACGAACGGCATTGGCGCGTCGTTCGCCCAGTGCCAAATTATATTCTCGGGTACCACGCTCGTCGGCGTGACCTTCCAGGCGGATTCTCATCAAGGAATCACCTGCCAGCACATTGGCATGTTTGTTCAGTTCCGTATGACCGCCGCGCTTGACGATTGCCTGGTCATAGTCAAAGTAAAAGACACCCTGCAATGTTTCAGTGCTACCAGCACCACCCATTGAACCAAGAGGAACAACAATCTTTCCACGATCAACCATCGGCTTGAGCACTTCAGGCTCTGGCATTGTCTCTTCAACTACCGCTGGCTCATTGCCACCCATGTTGTCAGATTCCATGCCTGTATCCATCCCGGGACCATCCTCTGGCTCGTTACTGGCACAACCGGCCAACAACAAGGCAGTGAGGCCAATGACAAACAAGCCACGAATTTTTGTTATTCCCATAATTAGCTCCTATTGCTCAAAACACTCGAATTCTTTTTATTTCGCGATTCGCTTCACGCAGCGAAAACCGCCTAACTATCCAGATGCGGATTAAACCACAAAATGCCAGTCTAGTTCACGCGATCAGGTCACATTAAGTGTCCATTATACGCATCCTGCCCCATTGAGATATTCATATAACCGCCATATATCCCAAATTTACTTTCTTTTACCCCACCCTTACCTAAATTCGTGCTATTCGACCCTTTAATTCATTCCTTATCTGATTTTTTCTTATTCTGGCTTCTCAAAGGTACAAATATCATTCTCTTCTGTGGCGACCATGCTGGTTCTCGCACGTCACCCTCGGTGGACGGCAAATTGAATTTGACGCCTCCATCAATAGAAACCGCAGCAAGGATCCCCTTGTCATCTATTTGAGTCGCATAGATCAGCATACTGCCATTGGGTGCAACACTGGGCGATTCATCCAGGCTGGTTTGTGTCAGCACAGTCAATCTGCCGCGCTTCAGATCGAGATGGCTGATATGGAAAATACCATTGCGTCGATGCACCATGATCAGACCACTACCATCCGGCAGTAAACTCGCCTTGGCATTATAGTCACCTTCAAATGTGAGGCGCTGAATTCGAAAACTATCGAGATCCATCTGGTATATCTGTGGTCTGCCACCGCGGCTCGACGTGAAAATGATCGCTTTGCCATCCGGTGTCCAGGAAGGTTCAGTGTCAATACCATAGTGCCGCGTAACCCGGCGCAATTTTCTATTGGCAAGATTCAGGATGTAAATATCCGGGTTACCATCCTTGGAGAGCACCATGGCCATTTCTTTTCCATCCGGGGAAAATGCGGGCGCGCTGTTCAATCCGGCAAAATCTGTGATCTGTTGCTTCTTACCTGTCGCCAGTTCCTGAATGTATATGGCCGGGCGACTGTCCTTTTCAAAAGAAACATAGGCAATCTTTTTCCCATCAGGAGACCAGGTAGCAGACAAGATTGGTTCTCTTGACTCAAGTGCCTTCTGAACCCGGTGACCATCGGCATCTGCAACATTCAGGCGATAGATTTCATTGCCAATTTCTCCGGACGCTGTGATGTACATGATGCGGGTGGAAAAAGCACCCTCAATTCCCGTCAACTTCTCAAAAACCACATCACTGACATAGTGCGCCATATCCCTCAGCTCAGCTTCTGTTCCAGCGATAGTGACGTTGGCATCCGCTGACTGTTTGAAGACATTGTACAATTCAAAATGCAATTCAATTCGAGTCCCGGTGCGTTTCATGGAGCCAATGACCAGATATTCAACATTGAGTAGCCGCCAATCCCTGAAGAACACCTGGTCACCTTCATGGGGTAAACTCAGCATTTGCTCACGAGGCAAGGTGTCAAAACGCCCACTGAGCTGGAGGTCTGAATTGATAATTTCAGCCACATCTTCAGGCAGACGACCTCGCCCTCTCCATTCCAGGGGTACTACGGCAATACGTACCGCATTATCGACACCCTTTGTGACTTCAATCCTGAGTTCGGAGAAAGATCGCTCGGCAAAAGACAGGCTGCTTAAACCAACGAGTAGTAGAAAGAAATATCTTGGTGTTAAATTCATTCGCTAATATCTAAATTGGTTAGGTGTAATAGAGGATCAGTTCCTTAAAGGCGCAGATCTTCTGGTCGGAATAACACGGTAAACTCTCGAAAATTTCTTTCGAACTGTCGTGAATCTGGCGGCACTTGAAATCGTTCAGCTTTGCGGACGGCGAGTAAGGCCGAACGATCAAAGGCGTCATTTCCACTGGAATCTTCCAGTACAACATTGACGACCTCGCCGGTTGGTACCAAAAAGACTCGGAGCAATGCTTCCATACCGTTTCGCGCACTGGGTGGGCGCGACCAGTTCTGAATGATGTCCCGTTGTATCTGCGATACATAGGCCATCGCTTTTTCATCGTCCGTGACTGCGCGTCTAAAGTCCTGTTCTTCCAGAATAGATAGAGCAAGGCCCTGTTCCATTTTCAACCGTTCTTTCTCAACAACGGCCTGATCCTGCCGCGTTGAATCTTGTAACGCTTGCGCCGCCTTTAGATCTGCCTTTTTTTCTTCTTCTTTTCGCTGCGCCTCGAGTTGTTTATCCAACGCAAGTTTTTTTGCCCGGGCAATCGCCTCATTATTCAGCCTGGCTGCCTTTTCATCTGCTTGACGCTTTGCGACTTGTCGTTTTCTGGTTGCTGTATTTTTCGCCTGTTCCCTTTCTTTCTTTGCCCGATAAGGATTCTCATCGACGATTGTCGCTTCTATATAGTAGGGTTTTATTGAAGGTGTCTGGATCTTTTCTTCATTTTCCCAATTCATTAACAGCAAGCTAACGACCGCAGCATGAAAACCGAGTGCAAGAATCACGGATAGCACGTAGGTCGTCGAAGCGTTCACTGCTTAGGCGGTTCCGTGATCAAACCAACACTTTTCGCGCCGGCTATCTGTAGAGTATTCATCAGGTTGACAACCACACCATAACTAAGCGTTTTGTCACCTTCCACCAATACCTTTATCCTCGGATTGGCACTGATAATTTTTGCTGCACGTTCCGAAATTTGCTTCAGCTCTACAGGTTCTTCCTCTTCCCCCACATTCATGTAGTAGGTACCGTCTGCCTTCGCGGATACGATTAGCATAGGCCGGTTTTCATCCACCTCCAGGGGACCGCTGGAAGCCTCAGGTAGATCGACCTTAATGCCCTGGGTCATCAGGGGCGCCGTTACCATAAAGATCACCAATAGCACCAACATGACATCAATGTAGGGTACAACATTGATCTCGGACATGGGTTTGCGTCTGTTTGGTTTTGCCATGATTTATGTGCTGTGAGATGCCCGGAATAAAATACTGCTAAGCTCGTCGGTAAAAGCATCAAATCGATTGACGATGATTTCAACCTGTGCGGCGTAGCGGTTGTAGGCAATCACCGCAGGAATCGCTGCGAAAAGTCCGATGGCCGTCGCGACAAGGGCCTCGGATATGCCCGGCGCAACAACAGACAGACTCGCCTGATTCACGGTAGCGAGGCCGCGGAATGAATTCATGATGCCCCAGACGGTACCGAACAGCCCAATATAGGGACTGGTGGAACCCACCGTCGCAAGAAAGGGCAGATGAGTTTCCAGTCTCTCCTCTTCCCGGGACATGGCAACCCGCATGGCGCGTTGGACATTCTGCATGACCCGATCTGCATCAAAATCTTTCTGCTGACTTGAACGTGTGAATTCCCTGAAACCCGAGGCGAAGATATTTTCAACGCCAATCAGATCTTCCTCCTTGGCAGAAAGTTCAGTGTAGATTTTTCGCAAGTCTTTGCCGGACCAAAATTCACTTTCAAATTCGATGGCCTCCCGACGAATGGAAGACAGAGCAAAACCGCGCTGAAAGATCATGATCCATGAGGCAAAAGATGCGGATATCAATATCCCCATGACAATCTGCACAACCACGCTCGCGTTCAGAACTAGGTCCAGGATGGAAATGGGTTCATTCACTTCTTTTCTCCCACAATAGGTTTTTCAACAATCGGTTCTTCAAAAACAGCTTCTCCATTAAAAAGGTCTTGCCTTCCCGTTCCCTGAGATGCCGGTGGCTTCAACCCAAAATGTAAATAGGCATGCCTTGTTGCCACACGTCCGCGGGGCGTTCTCATCACAAATCCCTGCTGAATCAAGAACGGCTCATACACATCTTCAATCGTATCTCTTTCTTCTCCAACGGCTGCGGCCAGACTATCAACCCCAACGGGGCCACCATCAAATTTTTCAATCATTGCCATCAATAACCGCCTGTCCATGTGATCGAACCCATTGGCATCGACATTCAACATGTTCAGCGCCTGATCTGCGATATCACTTGTTATCCTGCCATCGGCTTTTACTTCTGCGAAGTCGCGAACCCTTCTGAGCAATCGATTGGCTATCCGCGGTGTGCCACGGGAACGAACGGCAATTTCCCTGGCGCCAACTTCATCACAATGCACACCCAAAAGCCCGGCCGAGCGCTTCAGAATGCCGCTCAGATCTTCGACATTATAAAACTCCAATCGTTGCACAATGCCGAATCTATCTCTTAAGGGTGACGTTAAGAGCCCTGTCCTTGTGGTTGCACCAACAAGGGTAAAAGGGGGTAAATCCAGCTTGATAGACCGGGCTGCCGGACCTTCACCAATCGTAATATCCACCTGATAATCTTCCATGGCAGGATAAAGCACCTCTTCCACAGCCGGTGTAAGACGATGAATCTCGTCAATAAACAAGACATCACCTTCTTCAAGATTAGTGAGTGCAGCAACAAGATCTCCCTTTTTCTCAATCACAGGTCCCGATGTCGCTTTAATCTGAACACCCATCTCGTTTGCAATAATATTGGCCAGTGTTGTTTTACCCAACCCGGGTGGTCCGAAGATCAAAGTATGATCGAGTGCTTCCTGGCGGCCTTTGGCAGCGGCAATAAAGATGGTCATCTGCTCGCTCACTTGCGGCTGGCCACGATATTCAGCAAATGTTTTAGGTCGAATTGCCCAGTCCTGGGAAATTTCTGTGGCATTTGTCGATGCCGTGACTAACCGGTCAGTTTCTATCATGCGGGTTCTATCATGCG
>CAZAZB010000033.1:11966-17060 GCA_964489485.1 uncultured Pseudomonadales bacterium
TTTGTCGATGCCGTGACTAACCGGTCAGTTTCTATCATGCGGGTTCTATCATGCGAGGAGCTTCAACGCTTGTTTAATTAGAGATTCAACATCTTCTGCCGGTTCAGTTATCTGTGCTAACGCCAGGGACGCTGCCTGGGGTTTAAATCCAAGACCAACAAGGGCAGATTCAGCATCTGAGAGCAGATCCTTTTGAGCATTCGGTGATTTACCAATGGGAGAGCCTGGGGGTTGTTCAATGACCCAGCCATCCAGTTTGTTACCCATTTCCACGATCAACCTTTCCGCCATCACCTTGCCAACACCAGGAATGGCATTGAGGGTTTTCACATCCTTGTCCCGTACACACAGAACAAAAGCATCTGTCTCAACACTGGAGAGAATGGCGATGGCGACCTTGGGTCCGACTTTATTAACCTTGATCAGGGCACGAAACAGTTCTCGCTCTCTCAGGGTGTAAAAACCATAGAGCAATTGAGCATCTTCACGAACGATCATGTGTGTGTGCAGAGTTACGCCATTAGGCATGCCTTCCAGCCGATAGAATGTGGTGTGCGGAATCTGGATTTCATAGGCAACACCAGATACATCGATCAAGACAAAATCGAGACTCTTTTCGAGTATCTGTCCGCTGATTCTACCGATCATTTCTGGACCTTCTTCAGCCTTCCGCGGCTAAAAGCATTCGCGCCTTTCGTCTCGCCAGTGAAACGAGCCAGGCCTTTTTGCGTGTTGATATGACACAGTGCGATTGCAAGCGCATCAGCGGCATCAGCCTGGGGTTTACCCGGCAGTTTCAACAATGTCTGCACCATGTGTTGCACCTGTTCCTTGCTTGCCGCACCGGTTCCAACGACCGCCTGCTTGACCTTTCTTGCCTCATACTCATAGATAGGTAAACCCTGCTGTACGCAGGCGACCATCGCAACGCCTCTTGCATGGCCAAGCTTCAGTGCGGATTCAGCACTACGGGAGACAAAGATTTTCTCTATTGCCATTTCAGCAGGAATGAACTCATTAACAATCTGCGTCACGCCGGAAAATATCTCATCGAGTCTATCTGGGAGAGTCGCCTTATTGGTGGTGCGAATACAACCACTAGAAACATATTCCTGGCGTGCACCGTTGACATTGATAATGCCATAACCGGTGACCCTGGAACCTGGATCGATTCCTAATATCAGTGCCATACATTCTTGGGGGTGGTTTGGACTTCCGTGAGTCTACCATATCCGGCAAAAGTCACTGCCTTATATCCGTCGCCCAAGGGCGCGAAAGAAGCATGATGTTATTGCGCCAGGTCTCACTATCATCCGGATTCTAGCCTGGAGTCTCGTCAGGGGTATCGTCAGGAAAGTTCGCGTTGGTATAAACATTGGTGACATCATCAAGATCTTCAAGCTGATCCAATAGTCGAAGAACTTTCTCTGCTGTGTCTGCATCGAGGTCGCTATAGGTCTGCGGTACCATGGATACTCCTGATTCATCAGGCTCAAACCCACCAGCAATCAATGCATCTTTCACTTGAAGGAAATCTTCTGGCAATGTCACCACTTCAACAGAGCCTTCGTCATCCGCAATGACATCCTCGGCGCCAGATTCAATGCCGATTTCCATAATACTGTCTTCGTCCGCCCCCGGAGCAAAGTGGATCTGACCCTTCTTATCAAATAAATAGGCAACGGAACCGTCGGTTCCAAGATTACCGCCTGATCGGGTAAATGCATGCCGAACCTCGGCCACCGTGCGGTTACGGCTATCGGTCATGGTTTCAACCAGTACGGCGACACCACCAGGGCCGTACCCTTCATAGGTGAGTGCGACAAGCTGCGCGCCATCCTGACCACCGGCACCACGGGCAATAGCTCGCTCCATGGTGTCCTTGGGCATCTGTGCACCCTTAGCCTTGTCGACTACCGTACGCAACCCGGGGTTATCATCGATGTTGCCGCCACCATCACGGGCAGCAACCGTCAATTCGCGAATGATTTTGGTGAAGACTTTGGCACGCTTGGCATCTTGTCCAGCCTTGCGGTGCTTGATATTGCTCCACTTACTATGTCCAGCCACTGGATCTCTCCTCTAGCCCTCTTTTTTTGAAGAAAGCGGTTTCTTGACGCTGATACTCAAATCATGCAGCTGCTCCGGGTCAACCACCCCGGGTGCCGCGGTTAACAAACACTGCGCCGTCTGGGTCTTTGGAAATGCAATAACATCCCTTATCGCATTCGTCCGGCTGAGTATCATGATTAACCGGTCAAGACCAATGGCGATACCACCATGGGGTGGAGCGCCTAGACTCAAGGCATCCAGCAAAAACCCAAATTTCTCCTGGGCATCATTATCCGAGAGTTGCAGTACTCTGAAGATAGCCTTTTGCAATCCGGGTTTGTGAATACGAATAGACCCACCGCCTACTTCATGCCCATTGATAACAACATCGTAGGCACGACTCAGAGCAGCACCTGGATTCGCTTCAATCTCTTCAATTGTACCTAACGGGTGGGTAAAGGGATGGTGGATAGCAGTCCAGCCACCTCTGGCATTCTTCTCGAACATCGGAAAATCGGTGACCCAACAGGCAGCCCACTCTTTCTCATAGAGGTCAAGGTCCTCTGCGAGTTTGCAACGCAAGGCACCAATGGAGTCATTGACAATATTGGTCTTGTCTGCGCCAAAAAAGATAATGTCATTGTCTTTGGCGTCGACTCTTTCAATAATGTTCAGCACAACCTCATCAGGCAGAAACTTTAGAATTGGCGATTGCAGACCTTCCATGCCTTTCGCCAAATCATTTACCTTGATGTAGGCAAGACCTTTCGCCCCGTAGACGCTAATGAACTTTGTATAGTCATCAATCTTTTTCCGACTGAGACGATCACCACCGCCAAGTTTCAATGCAACTACACGAGAATCCGGGTCATTTGCCGGACTGCTAAAGACTTTAAACTCAACATCTTTCATCAGATCGCCCACGTCCACCAGGGGTAATCCGAAACGCATATCAGGCCTGTCTGATCCATATTGTTTCATGGCATCGGCATAGGTAATCATAGGCATGTCACCTAACTCAACATCGATGGCATCGATAAAGAGCTTTCGTAACATCTCTTCGGTGAAGGACATAATGTCTTCTTCAGACATAAATGCCGTTTCGATATCCACCTGGGTAAATTCCGGTTGTCTGTCTGCTCTTAAATCTTCGTCTCTGAAACAGCGGGCGATCTGATAATAGCGATCAAAACCAGAGACCATCAGCAGCTGTTTAAAGATCTGCGGTGACTGCGGCAGGGCGAAAAAATTACCCGGATGCGTGCGCGATGGCACCAGATAGTCTCGTGCACCTTCCGGCGTAGCCTTGGTCAATATTGGTGTTTCTATATCAACAAAATGACGTTCATCCAGATAACGACGGATAAAATTCGAAACCCGTGATCGTAGCCTCATCCTTTCTTGCATCTCCGGGCGTCGCAAGTCGATATAACGGTACTTCAACCGGATATCCTCACCTGCGTCCGAATATTCATCTAACTGAAAAGGTGGTGTCTCGGATTTATTCAAAATCACGAGTTCTTTCCCCAGCACTTCAATCTGGCCGGTCGCCATTTTCGGGTTGACCGCTGCGCCAGCCCGCGCTCGTACCCTGCCCTTAATATTGAGGACGTATTCATTTCTGACCTGGTCCGCAAGAGCGAAGCTCTCCTCGGTATCCGGATCGAATACGACCTGAACGATTCCTTCATGGTCTCGTACATCAAGGAAGATCACACCGCCATGGTCACGACGTCGGTGGACCCAGCCACAAAGAGAAACCTCATCATCGATATGAGATTCCCTGAGTTGGCCACACAAGTGGCTACGCATTGTTATATACCCCTAAAAATGTTGGGAAGATTAGTCTAACTGGTGTTAATTGGTGGAGGTTGAGCTTTTACTGCCACTTGATGAGCCATTTTTTGACGGGCTACTTTTTGACGAACTACTTTTTGACGAGCTGCTACCAGAGGAACTGCCCTCGCTTCCCTTGGAGGAGGAGCTGCTGCTTTCTTTCTTGGAACCGCCACCATCATTGGAACCACCGGCTTTAGAGTCACTGCCGGAAGATCCACTGCTCGCACTATCACTACTGCTCACATTCTTTTTATCGCCGGTTTTGAAATCTGTCTCGTACCAGCCACTGCCTTTCAATCTAAAAGCCACAGCAGAGATTTGCTTTTGCAATTCAGGCTTCTGGCAGTCGGGACAGTCTTTAAGCGGGTCATCACTTAACTTCTGAAGCTTTTCCAGCTTGTGCCCACAGGCTTGACACTGGTATTCATAAATCGGCACGGGAAATTTATCCTTCTATCGTTGGTCTACAGAGTCTCTATCTAGCTGCTGGTTCATTCGGGTCTTCCCTCGTGAACGGCGGTCGCGAATTATACCTAATCAATTCAGAAGGTGACACTAATACACTATTTATAGCGTTAAAAGAGTCCATCGGCGAATTAAAAGACGAATGTTCCAAAAAAATGAGGCAACAGCTTGCTAGGGTTCAGGCAATCATATATAAAGAGCCCCACCAAAGGTGGAGGTCAGGATAAGCCGAGATTTTAAGCATAAAACTGACTTCTTGATCAAAAAGTCAATTGTATAATTGACTGAATTATCAACCTTTGAAATATCGTCGCAATACTTTTCTCCCAGGGGTCAGGTCTTGCGACACTACATAAGTACACTTATATACCTATTTACTGATAAGGATTTACGAATGGCCGCGAAAAAGGCGAAAGCTAAAAAGAAAACTGCCGCTCCCGTAGCGAAGAAACTACCAGCAATTAAAGCCAAGTACACCAAGAGCGCGATACTAGCCGAGCTTGCTGACAAAACTGAGCTTTCCAAGAAGCAAGTTGGGGCAGTACTTGACGAACTTTCAGATCTGATTCAGAGACACGTTAAGAAAGGCGGTGCTGGTGAGTTCACAATGCCTGGTCTTTTAAAGATCAAAACAGTGATGAAGCCTGCTCGCAAGGCAAAGAAAGGGGTTCCTAATCCATTCAAGCCAGGTGAACTGATGGACGTGGCTGCGAAGCCAAAAAGCACAAAAATAAAAGT
>CAZAZB010000034.1:0-16930 GCA_964489485.1 uncultured Pseudomonadales bacterium
TCAATCGATTCTAATTTGTTCTATAAAATTCGAATATCTGTGGAAAATATAATTAGCCCTGGATATTACTCATTGTGGCAACCCTATGGATTCACCTGCAAACGCACAAGACAGGCGCGTTGTTTACGCCATCAAATCAGGTCACCCCACCAGAACAATCCCTGAATGTAAGAGAGTCGAATAGAAGTACCCACCTAAGCAAGCAAAACACCACTGACTGACAAGAATGTTTACCCTTACCCAACTCTTCGGTATAGGTCTAACTTACCTCGCTATTCTCTTTGGTTCTGCCTACGCGACTGAAAAAGGCTACATACCTCAGTACATTGCACGCCATCCGGCAACACGAGTGCTTTCCCTTGGTGTATTTGCAGGCTCACTTGCTATTCACGGCACCATTGGTTTCGCCTCACTATACGGTTCGAGTTACCTACTTTATTTTGTCGGTGCAAGTGCTGCCTTTCTAATCGCCCCGGCCTTGTTAACACCTATTAGTCGCATAGCCCTTGCTCATAAGCTCGGCTCCCTGGCAGATGTTTTTGCCTTTCGTTATCCCTCACCCTGGGTGGGTGGTGTCATTAGCCTACTGATGTTGTTAGGTGTGCTGCCGTTGCTCGCCCTTCAAATTCATGCGGTTTCAGTCACGTTCCACCTCCTGAATCAAGACCTAAGTGAAGATGTTCTTGCCATCGTCTTTTGTGTGACCATGTCAATATTCGCTATCCTTTTTGGCGCCAGACATCTATCAACACGGGACAAACATGAAGGGCTTGTTGTTGCTATTGGTCTCGAGTCGATTATAAAACTAAGCGCGCTCATGCTTGTTGCCTGGTACTGCGTTTCAGATATTTTTGGCGGCGCTTCCGAAATGGAAACCTGGCTCATCCAAAACCGTGACCTTCTTCGCAGTACAGAAGAACGGTTAGGTGATGGCGCATCACGGTCTCTACTCCTTACCTTTTTTGCCGCTACAGTCGCGATGCCTCATGTCTATCACATGTTAATTACAGAGAATGACGACGAACGCGCGCTCTCTGGTGCACGGTGGGGGTTTCCGTTATACCTATTGCTGTTCAGTCTTTGCATACCGCCCATTCTGTGGGCAGCAAAGAGCATTGGCGTTAGCACGCCCGCTGAGTTCTATCCCATTGGTGTTGGGCTTGCCACTGGCAACGAAGGTATTACCATCATTGCTTTTGTTGCCAGTCTCGCGGCTGCTAGCGGTGTGCTGATCGTCACGACACTTGCCCTCGCGTCGATGACATTGAACCATGTGCTATTACCACTTTACCGACCCAGCTCTGGTGTCGACATTTATGCGCTCATCCTAAATACTCGCAGAGTTCTGATTGCGACAATCATCCTGGCTTCCTTTGGAATCTATAAAATGCTCGGTGAAAGCCAAAGCCTGATGAGCCTCGGTATTGTTGCATTTGTTGCAGCCATGCAGTTTTTGCCCGGGCTGGTGGGCGGATTCCATTGGCGACGTGCAAATCGTACCGGTCTCCTCGCCGGGCTCATGACAGGATACCTGGTCTGGTTTACGCTACTGTTACTACCCCTCATCGACAATCTACTCTTTGACTCTCCATTTACATTCGAAATTAGCGAGACCTCATGGCACACTGCCGCCACGCTTTCCTTCACGGCAAATGCATTGATGTTTTTTGTTTGTTCCATGCTGACAAAGACAACTGAAGAAGAGTCGCTGGCTGCGCAAGAATGTATGTCGGACTCATTCGTTGATACTTTCAGGGGGGAGTTACACGCACAATCAGTCACTGAAATTGAAAGTAATCTGGCCATGGCGCTTGGACGAACCGCTTCCAGCAGGGAAGTTAATCTGGCGCTTTCAGAATTGAGTTTTCTTGAAACGGAAAACAGGCCTCATGCGCTGAGCCGTTTGCGTAGCCAGATGGAAACTAACCTTTCAAGTATGTTGGGGCAGACAATTGCACACAGAATCATCGCTCGTGTTCTCCCTTACAAATCAGTTTCGGGTTCCGTGCACACGCTGGAAAACTATCTTGAAGGTTACCAGTCCCAGTTAACGGGTCTGGCGGCTGAACTCGATGACCTGAGGCGCTACCATCGACAGGTTCTTCAGGATTTGCCAACAGCAGTCTGTGCAATTGATACAGACTACATCATTCGCACCTGGAATCAGGCAATGCAGGATATTACCGGCATCCAGCCAGATAGCGTGGTGGGTTTTCCTGCAACACAACTCGATGAACCCTGGAAAGAACTCCTGAACACATTTATTTATGACGATTCAGTTCATAAACCAAGAGTCAAAATCGAGGACCAGGGTGAAAAAATGCTAGTGAATCTCCACAAGGCTTCTTTGGCAGAATCTTCCTGGAAACAGGAAGATATGGTTATCGTTGTTGAGGATATCACTGAGTCCCAGATTATCGAGGAACAGCTATTTCACAACGAACGATTGGCGTCGATTGGCGAGCTTGCTGCAGGCATTGCTCATGAAATTGGCAATCCAATAACGGGAATCGCCTGTCTTGCACAAAACCTGAAAATAGATTCTGACGACCCGGAACTGGCCAATGTTTCAGATGAAATTCTCAATCAAACCAAGCGAATATCCGCCATTCTGCAATCCCTTACGACTTTTGCTCATGCAAATCAGCGAGAACAAGAGTATTCGAGCGTTCCGGTCAATCTCTTTCTATGCATAGACGAAGCTATCAAATTACTATCACTCAGCCAAAGACAACCTGAAGTTCATCTTATCAACGACTGCGACAGGGAACTTTATACGACTGGTAACCCGCAGCGTCTGAGCCAGGTTTTTGTTAATTTGCTGTCCAACGCTCAGGACGCATCGCGTGAGGGGGATGATATTCACATTAATAGTCGGGTGGCGGAAAACTCTGTCATCATTGAAATCGTAGATCAGGGCAGTGGAATTCCTGCGGGTGAAATGAATCGGATTTTTGAACCCTTTTTCACTTCCAAGGACCCGGGCAAAGGCACCGGACTGGGACTCGCGATCGTCTCAACGATTATTGAAGAACACCATGGAAGCGTCACTGCACAAGCGGCTGGACCAGGCGGCGGTACACGGTTTATCGTGCAACTCCCGGAACACAAGCTGACGGCTAGTATCAGTTGACTTTTAGACTGGTCACACCTGTAGTTAACATTCGGACCAAAATCAATTTCTCTATCATACTTCCCGGAGTTGACAAGATCCGGGCGATAGGTGTTTAGTTCACAACATTGTACAGTGGAATAATATGAGCCATAAGAACATTCTTATTATCGAAGACGAAATCGTCATTCGAACCTCACTCAAAAAATTCCTGGAAAAACAAAACTATAAAATATGTGAGGCAGGATCAGTTGATGAGGCGGTAAAGCAAGATCTTAATCGATTTTGTCTAATCATTACCGACCTCCGTCTACCAGGTCCAGCGGGAACCGACATTATCAAGTTGGCGCCCGATGTGCCCGTGCTCGTCATGACGAGCTACGCAAGTCTAAAATCGGCAGTGGACACAATGAAACTGGGCGCCGTCGATTATATCGCCAAACCTTTCGACTATGCTGACCTCCTCAACACCATACAAGGTCTCATCGAGGAACCAGGTAGTTCGCCCTTCACAAACATGCTTGGCGGTTGCGACGCCATGCTCGATCTATTCAGCAGAATCAAGAAGGTGGCACCGACAAACTCGAATGTCTTGATCGTAGGTGAATCAGGCACGGGCAAGGAACTTGTTGCCAAGGCAATACACCAGATCAGCGCGCAGTCTTTACACGAAATGATGTTGCTAAATTGTGCGGCGATCCCGGACACCCTGATCGAATCCGAACTATTTGGCCACGAGAGGGGAGCATTCACTGGTGCCACAAATACACGAGTCGGACTGATAGAAGCAGCAGATGGAAGTACTCTCTTTCTGGACGAAATCGGTGAACTTCCGCTGGAAGCGCAGGCGAGACTACTCAGGGTTTTGCAGGAAGGTGAGATCAGGCGCATTGGCTCAGTAGAGACCCGCAAGGTCTGCATCCGATTGATCGCAGCTACCCATCGGGACCTGAAAGCACTGGTCGAAAAAAAGCTGTTCCGTGAGGATCTCTACTATCGGCTAAATGTTGTTAAATTAGCATTGCCACCCCTTCGTGAGCGCCAGGCCGATATACAATTGATTGCGGCGCACATTTTGGCCAAAACCTGCAAACGACATCATCGAAAGGATTTGTCCTTTTCCGAGGATACCTGGCAGCTGATGTTGTCCTATCGGTGGCCTGGAAATATAAGAGAACTCGAAAATGCCATTGAGAGAGCGGTTATTCTGTGTGAAGGTCGTTCAATAGCGCCAGATTTACTCGCCATCGAAGTTGACTCAAAAAGATCAGAAGCGATTCATAGCGACTCACCTCATATAGATGAACCCACACAAAAAGAATCCACAGAGGTTGGCACATCAGACAGAGTGTCTCTAAAAGATTATTTCCAACAATTTGTGCTTGAAAATCAAGATCAAATGACCGAGACAGAACTCGCCCAGAAACTGGGTATTAGCCGTAAAAGTCTATGGCAAAAAAGACAAAAGCTAAACATTCCAAGAAAAAAGTCACGCCGCCGTTAATGACACCACCAGTGAAAACCTGGAATTGATATCTAAGTAGTGTTACCAAAGGAACCACTTTACTGTAACCGTTTCGTAACAATGGGTAACACTTGGTGTAGGGTAACACTTTCCCTAACCTCTAACTGTTTGAATATAAACAATATTGTTAGTTGGCATGGTAAGTGCTTAATAAGAAACAGCTGGAAAATAATAATAACAAGTAAACGACAATAATAATAAAATCCAGTCGGGGTATTGGGGATCAAATTCTCATGACCAATTTAAAAGAACGGCTAAAAATAATAAAAATCAGCAATAATAAGAAGAACCAGAATAAAAATAATAAAGCTGGCTCGCTGAACGGGAAAAGTAGAAATGCTTTTCCCGTTTTCTTTTCTGGACCGGTCTATTTTTCTTTCTAGTGGTAAAAGCCATCTATTGGTAAAAGCCATTTCCTACTAGAAAAAGCCACATCTGGAAAGAGGGCACTCACAGCAATTGTCTGCTAAAATTCGAAGCCTACATACGTAAAATCGACTTGGCATAGAAATCTCAACACAATCAGTACAGAAGATCGCAATCTAGCCCCCCATTTGATGCAGTCCCACTACTCAACATGAGGTACACACCTCCACGGTACCTCAAATGACCAGCCTCGCCAGTACTCTGCCGATGGAGCATGTCAGCGTGAATGCTATCAAGGTCATCAATCGCTTAACTGAGCATGGTTTTGATGCCTATCTGGTCGGCGGCTGCGTGAGGGATCTCCTACTGGGAAATTCTCCTAAAGATTTTGATGTTTCAACCAACGCACGACCTGAAGAAGTTCGGGATCTGTTCAGAAACTCTCGTATGATTGGACGCCGATTTCGAATTGTTCATGTTCGATTTGGGCGAGATATTGTAGAAGTGGCAACCTTTCGTGGTCCACACACTATTGTTGATGAAGGGAGTCATTCCGAGGGTGGGAGAATCCTGGATGATAATGTCTATGGTTCCTTCGAAGAAGATGTTTTCCGGCGCGATTTCGCCATCAATGCACTCTATTACGATATCGACAAGCATGAAATTATCGATCTTGTTGATGGCCTGAAAGACATTGAAGCCAAACTGATCCGCCTGATCGGTGAGCCTGAAAACAGGTACAGGGAAGACCCGGTCAGAATGTTACGTGCAGTCAGGTTCAAGGCAAAGCTCAACTTCAATATTGATGAAGTGTCTGGAAAGTCAATTCGTCAATTCGGATACCTGTTACAGGACATACCTCCTGCGAGGCTTTTTGAAGAGGTACTCAAGCTATTTATGTCCGGCCAGGGCGCAGAAACATTCGATGCCATGCTGGATTATGAGGTCTTCTCCTGGTTATTTCCTGCGACAAAGAGGTCAATGAACGGGACATTTGCGGAAAAACTAGTGCGACTCGCGCTGGTCAGCACAGACAAGAGAATCGAAATCGAAAAGCCGGTGACACCAGCTTTTATATTCGCGGCACTGCTCTGGTATCCCTTTATTGAAGAAAAACGAGTATTGGAGGAAGACGGTCTAAGCAGTGTGGAAGCTTCCCATGAGGCAGCCGCTAATGTCATCGCTAGCCAACAATTATTCACATCAATCCCAAAACGCTTCTCTGGACCCATGCGGGATATTTGGAATCTGCAGTTTCGACTACCCATGCGTCACGGCAAGAAACCGGACCTACTACTCGGGCACAAACGGTTCAGAGCAGCATACGACTTTCTTCTACTTCGCGAGGATTCTGGTGAAAAACTAGACGGGCTAGGCGAGTGGTGGACCAAGTATCAGGAAGCGGACGGCGAGGCACCGGACAAACTACGGCAAAACTCGACGCGACCGCATCAGAAAAAGCGCCGACGTAAACGGAAACGCCATACGGGAAACAATCCTCGAAGAGAAACAAATAGAGAGTCTGTTGGTAACTCGACCGGCAACTCCCTCAACGACGTCAACGGTAATATCAAACCCGATGACAGCCATCAATCCGGAAACAGACGTCCTCCTGAGGTGGACGACAATGCCTATAACCGATAGATAGCCTGAATACCCCAATGAGAGTTTTCCCCGGGTCAGCAATGTGGCACAGTAGCAATATCTAACGCGTTAAGGAGTCCTCATGTCGCAGACCAAATTATACCCGGTAAGTCCTGAAGTCGAAGCCCGGTCACTGATTACAAACGAACAGTATACGGCGATGTACGATGCATCAATCAACCATCCTGAAGACTTCTGGACAGAGCAAGCCAATCTATTCCTGGATTGGTACAAACCATGGAACAAGCTTACTGAATCAGATTTCATTCGCGGTGAAGCGAAGTGGTTTCTAGGTGGTGAACTGAATGCCTCTTACAATTGTATCGACCGTCATCTAGAGAAAAGAGCAGAACAAGTTGCCATCATCTGGGAAGGGGATGATCCGAACGATGATGCGAAAATAACTTACCAGCAACTCCATGACCATGTCTGCCGTCTTGCCAATCTTCTGAAATCGCGAGGCGTCAAGAAGGGTGACCGGGTATGTATCTATATGCCGATGATACCGGAAGCCGCGTATGCCATGCTCGCCTGTACACGAATCGGCGCTGTTCATTCTGTTGTCTTCGGTGGTTTTTCACCCCAGGCACTACAGGACCGGATTCTGGATTCTGATTGCCAAACTGTGATTACGGCAGACGAGGGTATCCGCAGCGCCAGGCCAGTTCCCCTGAAAGCTAATACTGATCTGGCACTTGAGAAGTGCCCGGGCGTCCATACTGTTGTCGTGATTCGTCGCACTGGTGGCGATGTTAGCTGGAACGAACACCGTGATATCTGGTATCACGATGCCGTCAAAAAAATGGATAAGGTCTGCGAACCCGAGCGTATGGATAGCGAAGACCCGTTGTTTATCCTCTACACATCCGGCTCTACCGGAAAACCAAAAGGTGTCCTCCATACAACAGGAGGGTATCTACTTTTCGCTGCAATGACCCACAAGTATGTGTTCGACTATCACGATGGTGATATCTACTGGTGTACAGCTGATGTCGGCTGGGTGACGGGTCACTCCTACATCGTTTACGGACCTCTTGCCAATGGAGCAACGACATTGATGTTCGAAGGTGTGCCAACCTACCCCGATGCATCCAGGTGCTGGCAGGTTGTAGACAAGCACAAGGTTAATATTTTCTATACCGCACCCACCGCCCTGCGCGCCCTGATGGGTCAGGGAAATGAGTATCTCGAGAAGACATCCAGGGATTCTTTACGCCTTCTTGGAACTGTTGGCGAACCTATTAATCCAGAAGCATGGGAGTGGTACTACCATCAGGTAGGCAAAGAAAAATGTCCGGTTGTTGATACCTGGTGGCAGACAGAAACTGGCGGCATCATGATCACGCCTCTACCCGGAGCGACGGCACTAAAACCCGGTTCTGCCACCCGACCTTTTTTCGGTGTGAGTCTTGTCATGCTGGATACCGAAGGCAATGAGATGGAAGGACCCGGGTCAGGCATCCTGGCAATAGATAAATCCTGGCCAGGCCAAATCCGCACAGTTTACGGCGACCATGAGCGATGTATTGAGACCTACTACTCTACCTACAAGGGATACTATCTGGCTGGAGATGGCGTCCGCCGTGATGAGGATGGTTATTACTGGATTACTGGACGCATAGACGATGTCCTGAACATCTCCGGGCATCGCATGGGTACCGCCGAAGTCGAGAGTGCTCTGGTTCTACACGAAAAGGTTGCTGAGGCAGCCGTTGTCGGCTTTCCTCATGACATCAAAGGTCAGGGTATCTATGCCTATGTGACTCTAATGCATGACACCGAAGGAACGGAGGCACTAAGAGAAGAACTTAATCAACTCGTTCGCAAAGAAATTGGCGCCATCGCGAAACCGGATATTATCCAGTGGGCGCCTGGTTTGCCGAAAACGAGATCTGGCAAGATCATGAGACGAATACTAAGAAAAATTGCGGAGAACGAACTGGACAATTTGGGTGACACAAGCACACTCGCCGATCCAGCTGTGGTAGATGATCTCATTAAGAATAGTCCAGTAACCGGATAATCCAAGCCCAGGAAACTGAAAAAAAAAGAGGGCCTTCGCCCTCTTTTTTTATTACTTCTTTTAACTAGATTGCTAAAGGGCTCTTGGGCTCATGAGCCCAGGGGGTTCTCTGGCAAATTCAGTTAGCCTTCAGATTCCTCAGAGGCATCTTCTGTCTCTGCACCTTCTTCTTCAGGGAGTTCTTTGATGGACAACTTGATTCGCCCGCGATCCACATCAAGAACGATAACTTTAATTTCCTGACCTTCAGTCAGATAATCAGTGACCTTCTCTACACGCTCTTTGGCGATCTGTGAAATATGCACGAGGCCGTCTTTACCCGGCAGAATGGTGACAAAAGCACCAAAGTCAGCGATCTTTGCAACCTTACCCTTATAGATCTGACCCACTTCGGCTTCAGCCGTAATGGATTCAATCATGGCAACGGCAGCATCTCTCGATTCAGCGCCTTCACCAAATATTGTGATGGTTCCGCTATCATCAATATCGACTGTTGCGCCTGTTTCTTCAGTAATAGACCGAATTGTTGCGCCACCTTTACCGATAACATCACGAATCTTGTCAGAATCAATCTTCATGGTCACCATGGCAGGCGCATTCTCGGAAACATCTTCACGAGACCGACCAATCACCTTGTTCATTTCATCAAGTATGTGAAGACGCGCATCACGAGCTTGCGCGAGTGCAGTATCCATAATCTCTTCGGTAATACCCTGGATCTTAATGTCCATTTGCAGAGCGGTGACGCCCGTTGCTGTACCAGCGACCTTAAAGTCCATATCGCCGAGGTGATCTTCATCGCCAAGGATATCGGTCAGTACAGCAAAACCGTCTTCTTCTTTTACAAGACCCATGGCAACACCAGCAACCGGCGCTTTAAGTGGAACACCAGCATCCATCAGGGCCAGACTGGCACCACAGACACTTGCCATTGAGGAAGAACCATTTGACTCGGTAATTTCTGACACAACGCGGGTGGTATAAGGCCAATCATCAGCGCTTGGCAGTACCGCAGCGATGCCGCGACGGGCCAATCGACCATGGCCGATTTCACGACGCTTGGGTCCACCGGAGAAGCCTGTTTCACCAACACTGTAGTGCGGGAAATTGTAATGCAACAGGAAGTTATCTCTATATGAGCCCTGTAGCGCATCAATAATAGCTGAATCGCGCATAGAGCCCAGAGTCGTTGTGACGATCGCCTGGGTTTCACCCCGCGTGAAGAGAGCAGACCCGTGAGCCCTGGGTAAAATCCCTACTTCAACACTGATTGCACGAACTGTTTTTGTATCCCGCCCGTCGATCCGCGGCTCACCAGCAACAATGGCTGTCCTCACAATTTTCTTTTCAAGGCCGCTGAAAACACCACGGACTTCATCTCTATCAGGGCCTTCTTCACCGACCAGTTCTTCAACTGCCTGATCTCGCAATTCACCTAAATGGTTCTGACGATCCATCTTGTCTGTCACCTTGTAGGCTTGCGCAATTCCTGCTGAGAACTTTTCAGATACTGCATCGACGAGTGTAGTATTAATTGCAGCGGGTTCCCATTCCCAGGCTTCTTTTCCAGCCTCTGCTTTTAACTCGCTAACGGCTTTAATAACGACCTGCATTTCCTGGTGAGCAAATAGAACTGCCCCTAACATCTGGTCTTCCGTCAGTTCTTTCGCTTCAGATTCAACCATTAGAACCGCGGATTCAGTACCTGCAACAACCATATTCAGATCTGAACCTTCAAGTGCTTCATAACCAGGATTCAGCATGTAGCCGTTTTCTGTAAAACCAACCCTTGCCGCGCCGATCGGTCCTGAAAAAGGAATACCGGACAGTGCTAATGCTGCTGATACGCCGATCATTGCAGGAATATCCGGGTCGATGTCCTTATTGGCTGAAATCACCTGACAAGTTACCTGTACTTCGTTCATGAATCCCTTTGGAAACAGTGGACGAATCGGTCTGTCGATCAAACGACAGGTCAGTGTTTCTTTTTCTGAAGGGCGTCCTTCACGTTTGAAAAACCCGCCAGGAATCTTGCCCGCAGCATAGGTCTTCTCTTCATAGTTAACTGTAAGCGGGAAAAAGTCCTGCCCGGGCTTCGCATCTTTTCGACCTACCACGGCCACTAATACAACCGTTTCTGCCATGCTGACCACGACGGATGCTGTTGCTTGTCTGGCTATTTTGCCAGTTTGCAGGGTCACTTCGTGTTCCCCGTACATAAATTTCTTGTTTACTGAATTCAATTTTTTCTCCAATTCAATCTTTTAGCCCACAACCAATTCATGGACTCAATTTTTCCAAGGAACTTCTGATTAAGCCCTTATCTTCTTAAACACTTACTTTCGTTCTTACTTTTTTCTTACTTACTTAAACACTTACTTTTCTAGACTTTTACCTTCTTAAACCTTTACCTTCTTAAACCAAGTCGTTTGATCAGCGACAAATAGCGCTCGCCATTTTTACGTCTCAGGTAATCCAGGAGCTTCCTTCGTTGACTCACCATTCTCAGAAGACCGACCCGGGAGTGATGGTCATGAATATGCTCTTTGAAATGCCCTGTAAGCATTTCAATATTGGCTGTTAACAGTGCAACCTGTACTTCCGGTGATCCAGTGTCGTTTTCCGACTGTCCAAAGTCCTTAACGATTTCTGCTTTTTTCTCTGTCGATAATGCCATTACTTATTTCTCCAATTAATATGCATGCCGCCTCGCGACAATTTATGAATACAAGAACACCCGCGCATATTTGCAGATGCCTCGCTTTTCGTTAATGCATCACAACCAATCGTCGTGGCGCAATCCTTCCATCTTCCAAAACCTCGCCAACACCGAGAAATGTCTCCTCGACAACCTCATTGTCATTATTGACTGCTTCTGAAAAAATTCTTACCCAACCTTCCGTTGGTGCATTCGATATCTGTACTGCTTGACCCTGTTTCAAATAGGACGCTGTTACTTCTGTCAGTTCAACGGACGGCCAGTCTTCGACGGCAGCGCTCTCGGGTAGAAGTTTTTCATCCAGTGCTTCTACGCCGCCGGTATCACGCAATTTTCTAAGCTCTTCCAGTGTGTAGGTTTCATCAACCCCGAATGGGCCTGAGGCCAATCTTCGTAATTCTTTGACATGAGCGCCACACCCTATCTCTGACCCAATATCTTCCGCCAGGCTTCTGACATAGGTGCCCTTGGTGCATGTAATATCCAGTACGAGTTCATTTTTTCCTTTACTGACAAGTTCCAGATGATGAATGGTGACTTGTCGGCTCTTTCGTTCAATCTCAATTCCTTGCCGGGCTAATTTATACAGAGGCTGGCCATTGACTTTAATGGCCGAATACATCGAGGGAATTTGCGAGATCTCTCCCCTGAATTTATCAAGGATCTTTTCTAGTGCTATCTCTGATATATCTGGCACTTCTGCTGTCGACAAAATTTCACCATCAGCATCTCCGGTTGCAGTCACGGTGCCTAATCTAATTTTCGTCAAATACCGTTTGTTTGCGTCGAGTAGAAACTGGGAAAATTTGGTGGCTTCACCAAAACAAAGAGGTAAAACACCCGTGGCAAGCGGGTCTAAACTGCCGGTATGACCGGCCTTGGCCGCATCAAAAATTCTCTTGGCTTCCTGAAGCGCGCCATTTGAAGTCATTCCAGCGGGTTTGTCCAGCAGAAATATACCATTGACGGGTCTTCCTTTACGTGACCGCCTACCCATCCTGGTCTCCGGAATCACCTTTACGGGTGATATCGTCAGCAATCGCCTCGTCAATGGCGCGAGACATACGGGCTCCATTGGCAATGGTATTGTCATAATGAAAGCGTAGTTTTGGTGTCGTTCTTGTAGACAGGATTTTGGCTAGCTGACTGCGCATAAAGCCGCCAGCATTGTTCAGTATTTCCTCCGCCAGTGCTGCCTCGTCCTCAGGGAACATGGTGAAATAGACATCAGCAAATGCAAGATCTCGCGATACTTTGGCGTCGTTGATAGTAATCATACCAAGGCGCGGGTCTTTCACCTCTCTCTGAATGAGAATTGCCAGCTCCCGCTGAATCAAATCTGCAATTCGTTTTCCTCTACTAAATTCCCTTGGCATATAAGTTTTCAATCAACGAGTTGATTGCCTAGAGTTCCCTTGCGACTTCGCGGGTATCGAAGACTTCTATCTGGTCACCCACTTTCACATCATTATAGTTCTTGACGCCGATACCACATTCAACACCGCTGCGAACATTATCAACTTCATCCTTGTAGCGGCGAAGGGATTCAAGTTCGCCCTCATAGATCACGATATTATCCCTGAGCACTCTGATCTTCTTACTTCTTGAAACTGTGCCCTCTATCACCATACAACCAGCAATGCTACCCAGCTTCTTACTGTCGAATACATCCCGGACTTCAGCGATGCCGACTATCTCTTCACGAATTTCTGGAGACAACATACCGGTAAGGGCATCTCTGACATCATCAACAAGATCGTATATAACCTTGTAATACCGGAGATCCAATCCTTCTTTTTCTACAAATTTCTTGGCTGCATTTTCGGCACGAACATTAAAACCAAAGATGACAGCGCCGGACGTACCCGCAAGTGTAACGTCAGATTCGGTAATACCACCCACTCCGGAGAAGACAACATTAACCTTAACTTCATCGTTACCAAGGTCATTAAGAGCGGATACAATGGCTTCCAATGATCCACGAACATCTGCTTTCACAACAAGATTTAACAGACTCGTTTCAGTCAGGCTAAAGCTTTCCAGCAAATTATCGAGGCTGACGGCCGGTGTTGCCAACCGTTCATCTGTAGCCCGGTCACTTCTAAGCTCAGCCACTTCACGGGCCCGCTTCTCATCTTTGGTGACCATGAAACTTTCACCTGCTGCCGGCGTACCATTGAGGCCAAGCACCGAGACAGGTGTTGCCGGACCAGCAGATTTGGCGCGTTGGCCATTCTCGTCATTGAGCGCGCGAACGCGACCAAATTGTTCGCCAGCAACGATGATGTCGCCTTGTTTTAGTGTCCCATTTTGAATCAATAGTGTCGCAACAGGACCCTTACCCTTATCCAGTTCGGATTCAATGACAACACCCTGGGCGGGACCATCCTCTACCGCTGTCAATTCCAGCAATTCAGACTGTAGGTTGATTGCTTCAAGCAAATCCTCTACACCCTGTCCTGTCATCGCTGACACAGGGATAAACTGTGTATCACCACCCCAGTCATCCGGGATAACTTCCCTTGAAGCCAATTCATTTTTAGCGCGCTCAGGATCAGCGCCTTCCTTGTCAATTTTGTTAATCGCAACAATTAGTGGTACACCTGCATTTTTAGCATGCTGAATGGCTTCTTCTGTCTGCGGCATAACGCCATCGTCGGCAGCAACAACCAGTATCACAATATCTGTTGCATTTGCACCGCGTGCGCGCATTGCGGTGAAAGCGGCATGACCCGGGGTATCGATAAAGCAAATTTCCCCATGGTCTGTCGTGACGCGGTAAGCACCAATATGCTGGGTAATTCCACCTGCTTCACCGCTGGCAACTCTTGAACTTCTAATATAATCGAGCAGAGACGTTTTACCATGATCGACATGCCCCATTACAGTGACAACTGGTGCTCGAGGCTTCGCCTCATTTTCATAGACAAGTTCGTCTTCCATCGTTTTCTCAACCGCGTTCGCATCGACGACCTTAAACAGATGGCCAAATTCTTCAATCACCATCATTGCTGTTTCCTGGTCAACCGTCTGGTTAATGTTCGCCATAATACCAAGGCCCATCAGCGACTTGATAACATCAGTCGCCTTAACAGACATACGCTGCGAGAGCTGTTGTACTGTTATTGTTTCACCCAATTCAACTTCATGCTGTTGTTCTTCTGTTGGTGCCTGAAACTTGTGCTGCGAACTCATCGGTTTCTTGATAGCAGATCGCTTTGGCCTGGCACCTGATGCCAATCCGAGTGTGGAACCTCCTTTCTTGGCCGTGCCGTCTTCTTCAAAAATGGCATCAGTAGCACCAGCCAACTCTTCTACGCGGCGGCGGCGATTGCCATGCTTCGATTTCTTCTGTTGCTTGTCATCATCATCCAGGTCGTGACGATCACGCTTGTCCTTTCTTGAGCTGATCGAAGTGACCTCAGCTGTTGCTGTAGCTGGCTGCCCTTTACCCGTAGCCTTCTGTTTTTCGGCTTCTTCCATGGCAGCCTTTTCTGCTATCTCGGCTTCCTTCTCCGCAGTCGCAGTACGACGCTTCTGCGCTTCGGCTTCCACTTCTGCATAAGCCTCACGGCGTCTTGCATCAAGCTCGGCAGCTTCCCGTTCTTCTTTGGTCTCAACAGGTTCCTGTTCTGGTTCTATCGATTCCTCTACGAGCGCCACAGGCGTAGCAGGAGCACCTTCTTCCTCGGAAGGTGTTCGACGGACATAGGTTCGTTTCTTTCGGACTTCTACATTGACTGTCCGTCCACGACCCGCTGAACCACCCGTTTTCAACGTGCTAAGAGTTCTGCGCTTCAGGGTTATTTTCTTCGGTGCACCCTCGGTTTCACCGTGACTTTTCTTAAGGTAGGACAATAGTTTTTCTTTCTGGTCTTCCGCAACAGAGTCATTCTCGGCTGTGTGGGGCAGACCTGCCTCTTGCATCTGCTGCAACAAACGGTCAACAGGCGTTCCAATTGTCTCTGCCAATTGTTTTACCGTTACATCTGCCATCTAGTCTTCCTCAATTAGTCGATTAAGTGAATAGCACTTAATCTTCTTCCGCAAACCACGGAGCGCGGGCTGTCATGATGAGTTCACCTGCTCGCTTATCTGTCATCCCTTCAATATCTATCAGGTCGTCAATAGCCTGTTCTGCAAGATCTTCCATCGTGATGACACCGATACCTACTAGCAAATAGGCAAGCCTTGCATCCATACCTTCCATTTCCAGTAAGTCTGCAGCCGGTTCAACCTTTCCTATTTCTTCTTCATTGGTCAGCTGTTGTGTCGTCAATGCATTCTTCGCACGAGTTCTAAGCTCCTCAACGATGTCCTGATCGAACCCTTCTATTGCCAACATCTCTTCGATAGGGACATAGGCTATCTCTTCCAAACCGGTGAATCCCTCTTCAACAAGTACAACCGCGACATCTTCATCAACATCAAGTTGTCCCATGAAGACTTCGATAGTAGACGCAGACTCCTGTTCGTGTTTTTCGCTGGCCTCATCTTCAGTCATGATGTTGAGATCCCAGCCCGTTAACTCACTTGCCAGCTTTACATTTTGACCACCCCGACCAATCGCTTGCGCCAGATTCTCTTCGGTGACCGCAATGTCCATGCTCCTTGTTTCTTCGTCGACAACGATTGAGGCGACCTCTGCGGGAGACATTGAGTTAATCGCGAGTTGTGCAATGTTGTCATCCCACAACACAATATCAATTCGCTCGTTACTCAATTCACCTGATACAGCCTGAACCCTGGAGCCCCTCATGCCAACACAGGCACCAATTGGATCTATTCGACCATCATTTGTTTTTACGGCAATCTTGGCTCTGGATCCTGGGTCACGAGCGGCCCCAAGAATCTCAATGACACCATCCGAAATTTCCGGCACTTCAATCTTGAACAACTCAATCAACATTTCAGGCGATGTTCTGGTCATTGCCAGTTGTGGTCCACGCGCTTCGGGGCGAACCTCCTCAAGCAGGGCTCTCAACCGATCGCCAACCCTGAAGGTCTCTCTCGGAATCCACTCTTCCCTCGGTAACAAAGCTTCTGCATTGTTGCCAAGATCCATAATGACCGCTTCGCGTGTCACCTTCTTCACCTGACCATTAATGAGTTCACCGATACGATCCCGATAAGCTTCGACAACTTGTGCACGTTCTGCTTCACGAATTTTCTGGACAATAACCTGTTTCGCAGTCTGGGCAGCAATGCGGCCAAAATCGACTGAATCTACCTGTTCTTCAACAGAGTCTCCGACATTCAGGTTGACGTCTTGTTCTTTTGCTTCGGAAATGTAGAGCACCGCAGCGGGAGATTTCGGTTCTTCACCCTCCTCTAGCTCTGGTAGCTCGTCAGGAACAACTTCCCAGCATCGAAAAGTTTCGTACTCACCAGTCGCCCTGTCTATGGCAACCCGCAAATCGACATCTTCTGTATATCTTTTTTTGGTTGCCATCGCGAGAGCCAGCTCTAACGCCTCGAAAATAATTTCTTCTGGCACACCCTTCTCGTTAGAAACCGACTCTACTACTAGCAGTATATCTT